>JBBRGR010000192.1:0-5006 GCA_038223815.1 Gemmatimonadales bacterium | reverse complement strand
CCTATCAGGGCGGCGGCGACATGATTGACCGCGTGTCGTTCGAGCGCTCCACCTTCGCCTCGGGGCCGCAGCGCTTCGAGGCGGGGACCCCGAACATCGCCGGTGTGATCGGGTTGGATGCGGCGATCCGCTGGGTGATGTCGGAGGATCGGGCGGCGTGGCAGGCCGAGGACGCGCGTCTGTTGACGATCGGGCGCGAGATGCTCGAGGCGATCCCCGGCGTGAAGCTGCTCGCGAAGCCGACCCACAGTGTGGGCGTCGTGACCTTCACGATGGTCGGCGCGCATCCCCACGACATCGCCTCGATCCTCGACAGCCGCGGTATCTGCATCCGGGCCGGGCACCATTGCACGCAGCCGCTGCACGCCCGCTTTGGCGTGCCGGCCACCGCGCGCGCCTCGTTCGGGCCGTACACCACCGAGGACGACGTCCTCGCCCTCGGGCGCGGCCTGCATGCGGTGCGGGAGATCTTCGCCTGATGGCGACGACGAACCAGATGTACCAGACGTTGATCATCGAGCACGATCGCTCGCCGCGGAACTACCAGCGACTCGACGCGCCGACGCATCACGCCGAAGGACGCAATCCGCTCTGCGGCGATGAAGTCTCGCTCGACCTGCGCCTCGACCCCGATGGCGTGATCAGCGAAGTCGGCTTCCAGGGTCAGGGCTGCGCGGTCAGCAAGGCATCGTCGTCGATGATGACCACGGCGATCAAGGGGAAGACTGTTCCCGAGGCGCTGGAACTCTTCGACCAGTTCCATGCGATGCTCACCGGCCAGCCCGGCGATCGCGACGCCCTGGGCAAATTGGTCGCCTTCGAGGGACTCGCGGTCTACCCCATGCGGGTGAAGTGCGCCACGATGGCGTGGCATGCACTCAAGGAAGCGTTGAAGCAGGAGTAGTCGATCATCGATGATCGATCATCGATCATCGATTTATCAGTGCCCAATTCAGGAGTCGTGTACCATGCCCTACCCCGAACTGATGATCGCCCCGATGCGCCAGGAAGTTACTCGTCTCGGCGTGCAGGAACTGAAGACCGTGGCCGAGGTGGATGCCGCACTCGGTGATGCCGAGGGAACGGCGTTCGTCTTCGTCAACTCGATGTGTGGTTGCGCGGCGGGTGGAGCGCGGCCCGCGCTGGCGAAGGCACTGGCGGGTTCGGCCCCGAAGCCGGGCAAGATGGTGACGGTCTTTGCCGGGCAGGACCTCGAGGCGACGGCCCGGGTGCGGTCCTACTTCGGCGCGTATCAACCCTCGTCGCCCTCGGCCGCGTTGATGAAGAATGGCGAGGTGGTCGCCTTCATCCATCGCCACGAGATCGAGGGACGTTCGCCGGACCAGATCGCCTCGGCGATCACGGCGGCCTTTGAGGCGCACTGCGCGTGAGTGGCATGGTGCTCCACCCCGGCCACGACGACCTGCACGGCATCACCGTGCTGGTCGAGGGGACCAGCGGCCGGACCTACGTCGGTCGCTGGCATGAACGGCAGGAGCGCGGTGTGGTCATGCGCGACACCGCGATCCTCGAGCCCGGGAGCGATCGCGACGCCTGGCTTGCCCAACTCCGGAAGTTCGGCGTGCCGCCGGAGCATCGGACGCTGGTGATCCAGGCCGAGGAGTTCGTGTCGGTGGGGAAGTTCTAGGGGAAGCAGCGATGGTGAAAGAGGGATCGGAGGGGGGAGGGGGGCGGAGGGAACCCCCTCCGCCCTTCAGACGTTTCATCTCTAGTCGCCTGGTTCGACACTCCGTTCTCTGCCCCTGAGACACCAAATGAAGCGTGGTTCCCTTCTTCTTGCCCTCCTGCTTGCCGCTCTTCCATCCCCCGGTCGGTCCCAATCCGTGGACCACAGCGCTTTTGACGCGCTGCTCCGCCGCCATGTGGTTAGTGGTATGGTGGACTACGACGCTTTTGCCAAGGCAGCGGATTTTCCCCAATACCTCCTGCTCCTGGCCCGCACCGATCCCGCCACCCTCCCACGGGAGGAGCGGCTCGCCTTCTGGATCAACGCCTACAACGCCTACACTATCGCTCTGATCAACACGCACGGTGAGCGGAAATCGATCCGCAACATCAATCGTGCCCTTGGTCTGTTCAAGGGACTCGGCCCATGGAACGAGAAGATTGCCGTGGTGGGAGGTATCGCCTACGGTCTCGATCATATCGAGCAGAAGATCATCCGACCCGAGTTCGGCGAGCCGCGGATCCACTTCGCCCTGGTCTGCGCCGCCATTGGTTGCCCCCCGCTTCGGAGCGAGGCCTACACCGGCCGCAGGCTGGAGGCCCAGCTCGACGACCAAGCGCGGATCTTCCTGCTGCAGTCACCGGGCAAGAATCGTGTGGATGTGGCCACGGCGACCGTCTCTGTGAGCAACATCTTCTCGTTCAACGATTATGCGAAGGACTTCGGTGGCAGCAGGGAGGGCGTTGCCCGATACATCGCCCGCTTCTACCCTGCCGGCGCCGAGCGGGAGATGCTGGAGCGTGGGACGTGGAAGCGATGGGTGGTGACGGAGTACGATTGGGGGCTGAACGGCATGGTGAAAAGTGAAAGGTGAACGGGGTCGGCGCACCATCGTGCTCGCCGCCCTCGCGGTGATGGCAGTCGTGCTGCTCGGGCGGCAAGGGGTTGCGGCCCTGCCAGGATTCGTCGACTGGGTGCGTGGGTTGGGCCCGCTCGCGCCGGTGATCTTCGTTCTCGGCTACGTGGTGGCGACGGTCGCTTTCATCCCGGGCTCGCTCCTCACCCTCGCCGCGGGGGCGATCTTCGGCATCCCCCTCGGCACCGCGGTGGTATTCGTCGGTGCGGTGCTCGGGGCGTCGGCAGCGTTCGCGCTCTCCCGTACGGTCCTCCGCGGCCCGATCGCGCGGAAGGTGGCTGGGGACGCACGCTTTGCGGCGATCGACGAGGCGGTTGCGCGCGAAGGGCGACGGATCGTCTTCCTCCTCCGCCTCTCCCCGGCTTTCCCGTTCAACCTGATGAACTATGCCCTCGGGCTGACGCGCGTCCGGTACGTCGACTACCTCGTCGCCTCGGTCGGGATGCTCCCCGGTACGTTGCTCTATGTCTACAGTGGCAAGATCGCGGGCGACGTGGCCACACTCGCGGGTGGGGCGGCGCCACCGCGCGGCGCGGGGTACTATCTCGTGCTGACCGTCGGCCTCGTGGCGACCCTTGCCGTGACCATGATGGTGACCCGCCTCGCGCGACGCGCCTTGGCCGATGCCACCGGAGCGACTGCGTGACCTTCCCGGTCGATGCCAACGATCAACGTCTCCTCGATGTGGTGCACCCCGCGGATTGGGTGAACCCCACCCCCGCCTCCCGCTACCATCTCGTGGTCCTCGGTGCGGGTACCGGCGGGCTCGTGTCGGCCGCCGCCGCCGCCGGGCTCGGCGCGCGCGTGGCACTCGTCGAGCGACACCTGATGGGTGGCGATTGCCTCAACGTGGGCTGCGTGCCGTCCAAGGCGATTCTCGCGGCAGCGCGGAGTTGGGCCGCCGCTCGGGAGAGCCACGCGCGCTTCGGCGGACCACCGGTGGCAGGGGCAGGGGATTTTGCCACGGTGATGGAACGGATGCGTTCGCTGCGCGCCGACATCGCACCGGTGGATGGTGCGCCGCGCTTTCGTGACCTCGGCATCGACGTCTTCCTGGGCGATGGTGCCTTCATCGGTCCCGATACCCTCGCCGTCGGCGGCGCGACGCTTCGCTTCCGCCGCGCCGTCATCGCGACCGGTGGACGCGCAATGGCCCCGCCGATCCCCGGTCTCGCCGAGGCGGGGTATCTCACCAACGAGACGCTGTGGAACCTCACCACGCTGCCGGAACACCTGCTGGTACTTGGCGCTGGGCCGATCGGCTGTGAGATGGCACAGGCGTTCGCCCGCTTCGGGTCGGCGGTTACCGTGCTCGACATGGGACCGCGCATCCTCTCCCGCGACGACCCGGACGCTGCCGAGATCGTGCAGGGCCAGATGACGCACGACGGCGTCACCTTCGCTCTCGGTGTGGAGGTGCAGGAGGTCACGCGGGATGCAGCTGGGGTGGTGCGGGTGACGGTATCGCGCGACGGCACCACGCGCGTGCTCGAGGGGACGCACCTGCTTGTGGCAGCGGGGCGCGCCCCGAACATCGCGGGGATCGGTCTCGAAGCTGCGGGGGTGAAGACGACCAAGCGCGGAATCGAGACCAACGACCGACTGCAGAGCAGCAACCCGCGGATCTTCGCGGTGGGCGACGTGGCCGGCCACCACCAGTTCACCCATGCCGCTGACTTCCACGCGCGTACTGTCGTAGCGAACGCGCTCTTCTACGGGCGCTCACGCGTCTCGAAGTTGGTGATCCCCTGGGCTACCTATACCTCACCTGAGGTAGCACACGTCGGGGCGACCTTGGCCGAACTCAGGGAGCAGGGCGCCAACCACGAAACCATCACGGTGCCGATGCATGACAATGACCGCGCCATCCTCGAGGGCGAGACGGCCGGGTTCGTGAAGGTGCACCTCGCGGGGACGACCGATCGCATCCTCGGGGCCACCGTGGTCGGCCCCGACGCTGGGACCATGATCAGCGCCATGTCGCTCGCCATCACCAACGGCCTCGGCCTGGGTGCCTTCGGCAAGACGATCCACCCTTATCCGACCACCGCCGAAGCGTTCCGGAAGGCTGCCGACCAGCGCAACCGCGGCAAGCTCACGCCGTTGGTGAGGCGGGTGCTGGGGTGGTGGTTCCGTTGAATGGCGAACGGCGAACGGCGAACCACGAACAGCGAATGATCAGGTCGTGGGAGCTGTGCTCCCGCTCCTCGCTGTTCGCCAATCGCGGTTCGCTGAGCTTCTAGCATGCTCGACACCCCTTTCCGCCGTCACTTCGCCCGCTGGGCTGCGCCACTCGCCGAGGGATTGGTGGCGCGTGGGGTCACACCGAACATGATCACGGTGTTGGCGTGCCTGGTCGCGTTGCCGGCGGCGTATCTGGTGGCGACCGGGCATGCCGTTCCC
>JBBRGR010000191.1:0-5024 GCA_038223815.1 Gemmatimonadales bacterium | reverse complement strand
GAGCGGGCATCGCACGGCTCGCCGTCGGGACCCAGGTTCGTGCAATTGATCGCCTTGGCCAGAATCCGCGCCGTCGAGGTCTTGCCAGTGCCGCGCGGGCCGACGAACAGGTAGGCGTGTGCCAGCCGGTCGCCGGCGACGGCGTGCATCAGGGTGGTCACGATCGGCTCCTGGCCCAGCAGGTCCGCGAAGCGCTGCGAGCGGAAGCGCCGGTAGAGCGCGCGGTGGGCCGAATCGGGCGTGCTGGGGGGGTCGATCGAAGTGGCCATGCAGTGTTCCCTACCCTACACCGATCGCTCGGCGGGCAGCCCGCGGGCGGGGCGTGGAGGTGTGAATCGGCCGTGCACCCGATGTCGATCGACGTCCCCCGCACACGCGAACGGCGTCCGGCTCCAGCCAGGTCGCCCCACGGCACCCGAGGGCGATCGCTTACCGCTGCTTCCTTCCGGATCTGACGGGGTTCACGGACCTTCGCTGCGTGGGACCCGACTCTCAACGTCGGTCGATGTCGTGGGAGGCGAAGGCAGGTCAGCCTCGGCCGTGGATTCAGTCCCGCTGTAGCGGATTGCGGGTGCAGGGCACCGCTAGTTCCCCGCCTAGCACGACCGGCCGCGATGGTAGTCGGGCCGGGAGCGGCGGTCAAACCGGAGGCGTGGCGGAGAGGGGGGGATTCGAACCCCCGACGGGTTGCCCCGAACCGCATTTCCAATGCGGCGCCATAGGCCACTAGGCGACCTCTCCGGGATCATCGGTCTTCCTGGGCGCACGCGGGTGCGGCGCGTGGTGCCCGGAGTGCGTGGCGGAGAGGGAGGGATTCGAACCCTCGGTGCTCATCGCACACCGCTTTTCGAGAGCGGCACCTTAAACCACTCGGACACCTCTCCACGGCGAGTCTACCAAACGGGACCGATGCGGAGCCGAGGAAGGGCCGGCTCAGGCGGTGGCGGTCTCCACCAGACGGCGGGCCTCGGACTCGCGGACGCCGCTGATCACCGACAGGCGGTGCTGCATGGCCGGGTGGCGGGCCAGGTCGGTGAGCGATCCTGCGGCGCCGTTGCGCTCGTCGGGGACGGCGTAGACGAGGGCTCGCACCCGCGTCTCGAGGAGCGCGCCGACGCACATCGCGCACGGCTCGTGGGTGGTGAAGATGGTCGCGTCGCTCAGGCGTCGCCCGAGCTTGCGGGCCGCCGCCTGCACCGTGAGCAGCACGGCGTGCGCAGTCGGGTCCTCGGTGACCAGCATGCGGTCGTGGTCGCGGGCGATCATGGCGTCGTCGAGTACGGCGACCGCTCCCACCGGGACCTCGCCCTCCTCACCTCCGCGGCGGGCCTCGGCGATCGCCTCGGCCATGAAAAGCTCGTAGTTCATCGGTCCTCGCGCGCGACGCCACTGAAACCGTGGCGGCCGTTTTGGAGTCTATCAGAGCACCGGTACGGATCCTGCACTATGCTCACCAACCGCGTTGCGACCCGCCCGGACGTGAAGCGGCGTCGAACCCGAGGGGACCCACCTGAGTAGTTATCTGATGACACGACGATCCCG
The DNA here is from genome assembly GCA_038223815.1 of Gemmatimonadales bacterium. Taxonomy (GTDB): domain Bacteria; phylum Gemmatimonadota; class Gemmatimonadetes; order Gemmatimonadales; family GWC2-71-9; genus Palsa-1233. The sequence continues at coordinate 3,482 of JBBRGR010000191.1, read as the reverse complement.
CCGTGGAACGTATGTCGGCGTGGCAGCGCTGGCGGCAGCCTTCTGGCTGGCGCTGGTCGCACCGATTCCGACCACCGGCAATGCCGAGCTCGAGCGCGTGACCACCGAGGTCGCATCGCGCTTCCCGGGCTGGAGCATCACGCGCGCCTCCGCATCGTGGGAGAACGCCTACACGGTTGTCGCTTCGTGCGCCGGCCGCGAGATCGGCTTCCAGGTTGTCCCGGAGCACGGCCTACCGGTCGGCGACGCCTGGGTCCAGCCGGACGACGAGTTCAGCCGAGCCCGCCTCGCCGAGACCAGCGACCATCGCACGTACCTAGTCTGGTTCCAACACCCGATTCGTGAGCGCCAGCTCTCATGCCGGGCCGAGATGGCCCGCGAGCTGCGGGGCGGACCGATCCCTCCTTGGAGCTTCGAGTAGCCGCTGCGGTGATCATGATACGGACGGCTCGCCGGCGCGTTCCCTCGATGAGCACCCAGTGATGACCGACGCACGGCATCACGACCTGCTCCTGGCCCAGCGCATTCGCTCCGGCGATCGAGATGCGCTCGGTGAGCTCTATGACCGCTACGCATCGGTCGCGCTGGCGACGGCGCTCCGGGTGGTGGCGGACCGGCAACTGGCGGAGGACCTCGTGCACGACAGCTTCGTGGCGGTATGGCAGAAGATCGACCGCTTCGACGCGTCCCGCGGCAACTTCCGGTCGTGGCTGCTGACCATCGTCCGCAATCGCGGCATCGACCGCCTGCGCGGCCGGCGGCCCAGCATCGAGATCGGCGTGGCCGATGAGCAGGCCCTGCTGCGCACCAGCAGCAACCCAACCGCGGACGACGCCCTGCGCAGCCTGTCGGGTCTGCAGGTCCGCGAGGCAATCACCCGTCTCCCCGACGAGCAGCGCCAGGCGATCGAGCTCGCGTACTTCGAGGGGCGCACCTACCGCGAGATCGCGGAGCTGACCGGCGTCCCGCAGGGGACTGCCAACGGGCGGCTGCGCCTGGCGCTCGGCAAGCTCCGCGAGTCCTTGCGTCTCGGCGATGGCGCTCCGCTGGCCGACGGGATCAACGACCGATGACTCGCCTCACCTGCGCACAGGCAGATGAGCTGGCCGCCGCGTACCTGCTCGGCGCGGTGGATGCGGACGAGGACCGCGACGTCACCGAGCACCTGGCCACCTGCCGTGAGTCGCATCCCGAGCTCCGCAATCATGCCGCGGTCGAGCTGCTGGCGATGAGCCTCGAACCGGTTGAGCCACGCCCGGAGCTCCGCGATCGGTTGATGGCAACCGTCGCCCGGACACGGCAGGACCATGTGCCGGCGCCGGTCGCCACACACTCCCCCGCCCGTCGCGGTGCCTTCGACTGGCTTTCCAACGGTTGGGCCCGCGGCCTCGCCGCCGCCGCGGTGGTGGCCGTCATCTCCCTCGGGGCGTGGAACATCGCTCTCCAGGGTGAGATCAGCGCCAGCCGCCAGGTTGCGCGCGCCGTGGCGGATGCGGAGGCGGTGCACACCGTTTCCGGCGACGCGGGCCGTGGGCTGCTGCTCGACACTGGTTCGGGGTCCGCCTTCGTGGCCGCTGAGATGGACGACCTGCCTGGCGACCGCGTCTACGAGGCGTGGCTCATCCCTGCCGAGGGAGCGCCGGTGGCAGTCGGCGTCTTCCGTCCTGGCGACGGACCGATGCTCGTCCAGCTCGAAGAGCCGCTCGATGGCTTCGCGACCTTCGCCCTCACCGTGGAGCGCGAGCGGGTTGAATCCCCCACCGGCGTGCCGGTCCTGGCCTTCTCCCTGGCGAGCTGAGCCGTGTCGAGGCGGCGGCTGTTCGATAGATCGGACGTTCCACGCCTGTAGGTGAGCTGGTGCTCGGTTCGTTCGATGTATCGGCCGCAGGTCCGCACAGGCGCGCCGGAGGAGGGAGGCCCAGGCTCAGCCCTGACCGATATATCGAACGCTTCCAGCCTGGCCGAGCCATCGCGCGGAATGTGTCCGATATATCGAACACCGCGGGCTGGGCAAAGACGAAGCGAGGGCGGCATGGCGAAGGGCCGATCGAACGTCCCGGGCATGTGCCGATCGCCGAAATGGGGCGGGGCGGATCCTCCCCGCATCGCGAACCGCTGCCCACCCGGAGCATCTCGCCACCGCGACCGACGCGGCGCGATGATCGCCTCGCGCGCCGGGGGCCGGTCATGGTCCGCGACCGGGCTGGAACGCCTAGCCGCCCTCGGGACGCTTGCCGAACAGGATCGCGGCCAGGACGCCGGCGACATAGCCGAGCAGCACGAGGCCGCCGAGCATGATGAGCAGCCCGACGATCCGTCCGCCCAGCGTCACCGGCTCGGACGATGCACCCACCGTGGTGAGAGTCGCCGATGCCCACCAGAGCGCTTCGGCGTAGTCGGTGATCTGCGAGTGGGACGCGTCGGCCTCGAACATCAGCAGGACCGCCGAGCCGAGGAAGGCGGCGCTCAGGGCAAGGCCAGCGGCGTAGCCAGCCCGCGACCATGCCAAGGCCTCGCGCAGGCTGCGCGCCGTCCGGTTGAAGCCGGCGAGGACGCGCAGGGAGTTCGTGGCCCGCAGGACGCGGATCGCGCGCAGCACGCGGAAGGCTCGCAGGAAGGGCACGATCAGCGAAAGCGCAGTCAGCCAGTTGCGTCGAAGGTAGCGCCCGCGGTCCGGGCTGATCGTGATGCCGAGCAGGAAGTGGACGACGAACACGGCCCAGATGGCCAGCTGGATCCATCCCAGCACCGCCGGGACCGCCATGTTCTGCGCGCTCAGGGCGATCTCGGCGACGAGGAGCGCAGCGAACAGCAGGGCGAGGTACGTGGTCGGGCCGTCGAGCACCGCCTCGATCTCAGCGACCAAGCGGTAGCGCTCCGCCCGGGTCGGAGCCGGGTCGTCGGCCGCTGCGTCCGGGGTGCGATGGGCGTCATCGGTCATGCGGCTCGAGGCTAGCAGGGGCACGATCCATGGGCCCGCATCCGTCTGCGCAAATCTCGCCGAGACGTGGGCCAATCGGCATCCGTCCCAAGGCGCGGCCGCAGGTCAGCCACGCGGTACACGAGCGGATCCAGGTCCGAGGACTTGACTTCGCGGAGGTCACCCTGACGCCCGAGGCGTGCGCTCCCGGCCTGGCGTTGACGCTCCCCGAGCGGGTGAGTCGAGTAAGGGCTGGATTGGCGTGCCCGAGAGGACTCGAACCTCCGACCTTTAGGTCCGCAACCTAACGCTCTATCCACTGAGCTACGGGCACCCGGCGCATTCACCCCGTCCGCGCGGAACGGATCGGTGGCGGAGAGGGAGGGATTCGAACCCTCGGAAGAGGTTTACCCCCTTCAACGGTTTAGCAAACCGCCGCACTAGGCCACTATGCGACCTCTCCGAACGGCGCCGATGATAGCATGGCCCCGTCGTCGCGACGACCTCCCCGCCTGGGCCGGCCGGGTGTCGCGGTACCCCATTTCGCCGCCCACATCCAAGC
>JBBRGR010000190.1:0-5030 GCA_038223815.1 Gemmatimonadales bacterium | reverse complement strand
GACGGACCCACCGCTGCAAAGAGGGCAACAGTCTCTTTGTGCGACCACATCCGTAGCCGTGGCCTCACATCGCCGCGGACCAGGGCCGCTTCCCCCTCGTGCTGCCGTTCGGAAATCAGGGTTCGGAAGACTCAAGATCCGTCATCTTCGGTTCCTCGATGGTATTTAAGACTACGGACGCTAGCCCAGACTGCCTACTGGTGCTTACGCCACTGTCAGTTCCTCCCTGCTCCCGGCTAGTGCGCCACGCGGTAGCGGAGGTAGACGATCCTCGAGCTGAAGGTGCGGGTTTCTACGAGTTCCAGATCAACCCGGCGGTCGTCCTGGGGAAAGTACGGAATGCCACCGCCAACCAGCACCGGGTAGACCCTCGGCCTGTACTCGTCGATCAGACCCAACGCCGCCGCCTCGGCGGCAAGCATCGCGCCGCCGATCGCGATGTCACCCTCCCCCGGCTCGGCTCGCAGCCGCTCGATCTCCTCCGCCAGGCCGCCAGAGGCCAGCCGCGCATTGCCCTCCACCGCCGACAACGTCGTGGAGAACACCACCTTTGGGAGCGGCTTCCAAAGCGCCGCCCACTCGAGCTCCGCGTCGTCGAGCGGTGGATCCTGGTCGGCGGTCTCCCAATACAGCATCGTCTCGTACAGCCGCCGTCCCATCAGGTGGACGCCGACCTCTCGAATCTCGTCGATGTAGGAGCGAAAGACCTCAGCGTCGGGCGCCGTCCAGTCGAAGCCGCCGTCCGGCCCGACGATGTAGCCGTCCAGTGAGACGCCCATCGAATAGGTCACGCTGCGCATCAGAAGTCCTTCTCGGTAACGGGTTCGATAGTAAGACCGCCGGTCGCGGCAGGACTCATCGAGGGAGTAAGCACATACGGAAGCGCCGCAATCCCCGAGCAACATCCCGACCGTCTGAACCAGTCGGGTGGGTGTGACGAGGCTCGCGCCGTCTCGGTTACGATCTCGTCGGCGTGGATAACGTGCGGCCTACCGCCGATGAGCTCCACTATCGCTAGCGACACGGGACTTCCCGCGGCCCCTCGACGGGCCTGAAACACAGCAGAATACCCGACGCTCCACGCTCCCTCGCTCACGCTCCCTCGCTCACGCTCGGGCCACAGCGCATCGGCAGGGATAGTCCGAAGTCACCTGCTTTCCCCGCTGAGCTGCGGGGCGCGGCGAACGTTCACATACTCGCCGCGAAGGCGGCACCTTTCCGTTATCCGACCCGCGGAGCCGGTCGGACGTGCGTTGTGGGTGCCGGGTGGTTCGGGCTCCACGAATGCAGGGTCGCCGCGTAGTTCGCTCGCTCGAAGGCGGAGGGATCCTCGACCGCCGCCTGGCTCGCACTGCCGCGGAGCTGCGTCACGGACTCGTATTCGTGCTCGGTCATCCAGACCCGCACCTCCTCCTCGACCGCACGCACGTGTTCGGGGCCATGCCGGAGGAGGGCCGACGTCATCATCGCCACGTCGGCGCCGACCATGAGCGCTTTCAGCGCGTCGAGCCCGGTGTGAATGCCCGAGGTCGCCGCGAGCGAGACATCGGGACCGAGCTGCGGCCGCAGAATGGCGATCCAGCGCAGCGGCAGCCGCAGCTCCCAGGATCGGCTCAGCTCGATGCGATGGACCACCCCGAGCGTGTCGACGTCGAGATCGGGCTGATAGAAGCGGTTGAAGAGGACGAGGCCATCTGCGCCGAGCTCGCGCACGCGAGCCGCGAAGTTTGCCAGGGCGCTGTAATACGGCCCCAGCTTCACGGCCAGCGGAATGCTGACGGTGCGGAGGACGTCGGCGATCACCTCCAGGTCGGTGGCTTCCATGTCGCGGGCGTTCCTGCGCGGGTCCACGGCCAGGTGATAGAGGTTCAGCTCCAGGGCATCAGCACCGGCCTCCTGGACGCGCCTCGCGTAGCGCACCCAACCCCCCGGCGTGGCGGCGTTGAGGCTTGCGATGATCGGCACCGAGGCGTGCCGCTTGATCCGCTCGAGGCGCGCGAGGTAGCGGTCTCCTGCATCCGAGCTGCCCGCCAGCCTCGGGAAGTAGTCGGTTGCCTCGGCGAACTGCTCGGTCCCCTGCTCCAGCGACCGATTCAGCTCTGCCTCCTCACGGAGGATCTCTTCTTCGAACAGGGACGGGAGGACGATCGCACCCACTCCTGCCTGCTCGAGCCTGACCGCGAATTCCGGATCGCCGGTCATCGGCGAGGCCGACGCGACGAGCGGCGAGCGCAGCCGCAGGCCAAGGTACTCGGTGGCCAGGTCCACGGTCACGCCTCCGCTCGCGGCCCGCTCGCCGCCGGCTCGTCGGGCGCCGGGCCACCGGCTGCAAGGAGGTGCGGCACGCTGCGCCTGACCTCGGCCAGCTGGGCGTAGTAGCGCGCCCGCTCGTCGGCATCGGCCTGGGCGAGCTGGGCGAGCTCGTCGGCACGCTCCGGATTCGTCCGCTTGAGGGCGGCGAATCGCGTCTCCGTGTTCATGAAATCCGCGATCGGCATGGTGGCGGGCTTCGAATCCAGCTTGAACGGATGACCCTCGTCGATCTCGCTGGGCTGAAACCGGTAGAGGGGCCAGTAGCCGCTCTTCACCGCGTCCCGCTGGTGCGCCATCGACTGCGACATGTCGATCCCGTGGGCGATGCAGGTGCTGTAGGCGATCACCAGCGACGGGCCTGGCCACGCGGCTGCCTCGAGCAGCGCCTTGGTCGTCTGGGTGTCATTGGCGCCCATGGCGACCTGGGCGACGAACACGTTGCCGTAGGCGCGCGCGATCGCGCCGAGATCCTTCTTGCCACTGGCCTTGCCGGCGGCGGCGAACTTCGCCACCGCGCCGCGCGGGGTCGCCTTCGAGGCCTGGCCACCGGTGTTCGAGTACACCTCGGTGTCGAGCACGAGGACGTTGACGTTGCGGCCCGAGCTCAGGACATGGTCGAGCCCGCCGAAGCCGATGTCATACGCCCACCCATCGCCGCCGATGATCCAGATCGCCTGCTGGACGAGATCGCCGGACAGCGCCAACAGGTGCTCGGCGTCGGGCCCGCGCTCGCGTGGGATTTCGCGGAGCACGTGCCGCAGGCGCTCGACCCGCTCGCGCTGGGCGTCGATCTCCCCTTCCGTGCCCTGGGAGCAGTGGAGCAGGTCCTGGACAAGCGCAGGGTCGAGCTCCGGAGCAAGCCGCTCAAGGAGCACCCGGGCTTGGTCGGCCTGCGCGTCCAGGGCGAGCCGCATCCCGAGCCCGAACTCGGCGTTGTCCTCGAAGAGGGAGTTGGCCCATGCCGGGCCGCGGCCCTGGGCGTTCGTCGTCCACGGCGTGGTGGGCAGGTTCGCACCGTAGATCGACGAGCATCCGGTGGCGTTGGCGACGATCATCCGGTCGCCGAACAGCTGGCTGACAAGCTTGAGATACGGCGTCTCGCCGCAACCGCCGCACGCTCCCGAAAATTCGAAGAGTGGCTGCTGCACCTGCGAGCCCTTGACCGTGTCGTGAGGCAGCAGGCTGCGATCGAGCGGCGCGATCGACTCGAAGAAGTCCCAGTTCGTTCGCTCGATGTCCCGTTGCGCCTCGACCGGCATCATGTTGATCGCCTTGTGGCGGATCTCGGTCTTGTCCTTCGCCGGGCAGACCTCGACGCAGACGCCGCAGCCGGTGCAGTCGTCGGGCGCGACCTGGATGGTGAGCCGATGGTCGAGCAGGTCCCTCGATCGGAACTCCTTGCTCTTGAAGCCGTCCGGCGCCTCCGCAACTGCCTCAGTCGGGAAGACCTTCATCCGGATCGTGGCGTGCGGGCACACGGCGGCGCATTTTCCGCAGTCGATGCAGATCGTCGGGTCCCAGACCGGGATTTCCTGGGCAATCGCGCGCTTCTCGTAGCGGGTGGTCCCGGTGGGGAACGTCCCATCGACCGGGAGGGCGCTCACGGGCAGCTGGTCGCCTCGGCCGGCGATGAGCGCCGCCGTGACGCTGCGGACGAACGCCCGCGGATCGCGCTCGGGGGAGGCCGTGCTGACCTCCCTCGCCGACGGCACGCCGAGCGGAACGTGGATCAGCCGTTCCAGCGATCGATCGATCGCGGCGTGGTTGCGCGCCACGATCGCTTCGCCGCGCTTCGCGTATGCCTTTGTCACGGACTGCTTGATGCGCGCGATCGCCTCGTCGGCGGGCAGCACCCCCGAGAGCCGGAAGAAGCAGGGCTGCATGACCGTGTTGATGCGGTTGCCCATGCCGGCCTCGGTGGCAACCGCAAGAGCGTCGATGATCCAGAAGTCGATCTCCTTCTCCACGAGCTGCCGCTGCACGTTGGACGGCAGTCGCTCCCAGGTCTCATCCGGGCCGTACGGCGAGTTGAGGAGGAAGGTGGCGTGCGGGGCGGCGAAGGCGAGCGCGTCGATCTTCGTGAGCAAACCGAACTGATGGCATGCGACGAAGTCGGCATCGCCGACCAGGTACGTCGAGCGGATCGGCTCGGGGCCGAAGCGGAGGTGCGACACCGTCACCGATCCAGACTTCTTCGAGTCGTACACGAAGTAGCCCTGGACGTGGAAGTCGGTGCCCTCGCCGATGATCTTCACCGATGCCTTGTTGGCGCCCACGGTGCCGTCCGAGCCGAGCCCGATGAAGACCGCCTGGACCTCGCCCTTTGGGCGCGGATGGATGAATGCGGAGTCGATCGGCAGGCTCAGATGGGTGACATCGTCGTAGATCCCCACCGTGAAGTGGCGCTTCGGGCGCCCCGCGTCGAGCTCGTCGAAGATCGGCTTGATCATCGACGGCGTCATCTCCTTGGACGAGAGGCCGTAGCGGCCCCCTATGACGCGCGGAATGCGGGTGAAGGGCGGTGCCTCGGTGTCCATCGCCTCGGACAGCGCGGCGACAACCTCGACGTACAACGGCTCCCCCACCGCCCCGGGCTCTTTCGTCCGGTCGAGGACGGCGATGGACCGAACGGTCGCCGGGATGGCGGCGATGAGCTCGGCGGAGGGAAACGGCTGGAACAGCCGCACACGCAGCATGCCAACTCGCTCGCCGGCGGC
>JBBRGR010000189.1:0-5047 GCA_038223815.1 Gemmatimonadales bacterium | reverse complement strand
CGAGATCAACGCCACGATCGTGACGACCGCGCATGCGGCGCTGCCGATCGACGGGTCGGCGCTGCTGGAGCGGGTGAGTCCGGCGATGGCGGCCTAGTCGCGAACGGCGAACCGCGAACGGCGAACCGCGACCAGCAGGTGAGGGGTGAGGAGTGAGGGGGACGCACCCCCTGACCTCTCACCCCTCACCGGTTTTCGAGCTTGACCGTTCGCTGTTCGCGGATCGCGGCTCGCCGTCAACTCGTCGTTGCCGGCAACTTCCCGATATCCTCGCCCTCGTCGGTCGCGCCGTAGCCATAGCTGTAGGAGTAGTACTTGTATTCCGAGGCACTGCTGCGCACGTCATTGAGCACGGCCCCGATCAACCGGATCGGCAATTGGTCGACGATCTGCAGCTTCGCCTCGGCGAGGTCGCGCTCGGTGGCGCCGGAGCGCATGACCAGCACCATGTTGCCGGTGAGGGTGCCGAGAACAAACGGATCGATACCGGCCCCGAGTGGCGGCGAGTCGACCACGACGACGTCGAAGCGTTCGCGCATCGCGGCCAGCAACTCGCGCATCGCCGCGGTCCCAAGCAGCTCCGGGCCGTTCCGCTTGCGGCTGCCGGCGGTGATCAGGGTCAGCAGCGGGTGGGTGGTCTTCCGCAGCAGATGCTCCATCGGCAGTTCGCCGGTCAGGTGGTCGAGCAGTCCGGGGCGACGTTCCTGGCCGAAGGTGCGGTGCAGCTCGCCACGCCGGGTGTCGCCATCGATCAGCAGGGTCCGGAGGCCGGACTCCGCGAAGGAGAGCGCCAGGTTCGACGACACCAGGGACTTGCCGTCGCCGGGTGAGGGCGAGGAGATCGTCAGGATGCCGCGCCCCTCGCCCATGGTATGGGCCAGGTTCAACCGGATGGTCCGGAACGCCTCGATGACCTGGGCGGCTTCCTCGGCCGAGGCCGTCTCGCCCTTGGCGCGGCGGATCTCCGGCACGACACCGAGGATGGTGAGTCCGAGGCCGGTGGTGATCTGGTCGGCGTAGCGGACCCGCTTGTCGGTCAGGTCGAGAAGAAAGGCCAGGCCAAGGCCAGCTGCCAGGCCGCCGACCAGACCGAGCACGATCATGATTGCCTTGCGATTCCGTTCCGGCTTGAAGCCCGCGACGGCGGGGTCGTAGATCGACAAATCGCCGATCGCGCTCGCCTCGCGCAGGCGGGCAGCCTCGTAATTGTCGCTCAGCACCTTGTAGGTGTTCTGGGAGATATCCACTTCAAGCGTGAGGCGATTCTCTTCGATCGTCCGGCCGGGGATCCCCTGCAGCTCCCTCTGGACCGTCGTGACTTCCCCCTCCAGGCGCGCGATTTCGCTGTCGAGACGGCGAATCACCGCCTGGCCATAGGCCGGGAGGGTGCGGCTGCGCAGCTCCTCGACGCGCTTGATCAGGACCGGGACATTGATGAACGGGCCGCCAGTCGCGCCGCAGGCGGTGTTCTCGTCCGTGCAGGCACCTGCGCGGATCAGGCGAAGCTGGTTCTCGGACGCGACCAGATCCGCCAGCACCTGCTTGAACTCGGTTGAGCTCGCCACCGAGGGAATCGTGGTGAAAAGATCCGCTGCGATTTCGCCGGCCTGGGCCTTCGCCAACGCGTCCTGAAGATCGCGCTTGTCGCGGCGGAGCGCGGTGACCTGCTCCCGCTTGGCGACGTAGGTGCCGTAGCCGCTCTGGGTCGTGTTCTGCAGCCCCGGGGCCACTGGCAGCTCCTCGCGCGGCATCGTGATGGTGCGCGTCCGGTAGGCGAGCAGTTCGCGCTGCGCGATCGTGAGTCGCTCGTAGGCCTTGCTCACGGCGGTGTCCACGGCACCAGCTTCGGCGGTGAGACTGACCCGCTTCATCATCGCCGCGCGACTCTCGTATTCCTTCATGAGCGAATTCAGGGTGGCCTCGGTCCGCTCCCGGTCGGCTCCTTCGAGGGCGAGATCGACGAAGCGGGCCCCGCGGAAATCAATCTTGATGTCGAGCCGGCTGTTCAAGTCGTCCGCTGCCTCACGCACCGTCACGGCATCAAAGCTGAGCGTCTTGCCGTACCAGCGCTTCTCGAGCACGGGGACCCAACGGAAGCCGAATTCGCGGCCGACACTGTCGCCGACCACGCCCTTGCTCTTCCGCGATGTCGTGAGCTCGGTCAATTCCCAACTCTTGCCATCCCCCGAGACCTGCAACTCGTAGCTGCCGGCCGTGAAAGCGGGACCGATGCCGAAGTCTCGGAGGAAGGTGGCGTCGGGACCGAACGGCCCATGCGGCATCGGGGGCCCGCCCAGCTTCTTCGGCCCGATGAGGTAGAGCTTGTGGAGATCCGCGACCGGCTCGAGTGACCGATAGGAGCTCATGAACTTCTTCCATTGGTCCCCGCTGAGGAGAGCCGCCGAGCCGCCTGGCCCGGAGGAGACCGGCATGGACAGCAGCATCTTGGACCGCACGACGTAGCTCTCCAGCTTCATCCGCGACACGAGAAATCCCCCCCCGAGCCCGAGCAGCGTGAGCAGCAGGACCAGCCACTTGAAGCGCTTCAGGGCCGAGAGGTAGCGCATGACCGGATTGGTCCGCGGGCCGCCACTTCCAGTCATGGGCATGGCCCCGCCGCCAGGGAAGGCGGGCAGGTTGCCAGCGAGGGGGGTCAACTGAGTGTTCATAACGCCCACGAGGAATGAGGGTCCGACGCATCGCGTGATGCTGACCCGCCGCTGCAGTGCAACTGCCATACCGCTCGGCGGCGCTCAGATGCGACGGAATCGACCCACAGTGTTGCAAATAAGCAACAATGTGCTGGTGCGTGCGCGACACAGGTGATACGTTCAGTCCACGAAACGTCCTCCTTTGTTCATTCCAACGATGGAGGAGTGCCACAGGTACGGCACGCTTTTCGCCAATGGTGGTGGTGAGTGCATCCCACGATTGTCTCCAGGAGTTTGCCATGACTGCCGTCACCGGGGCTGGCTACGGTCCCCCGGAAAGCAGCGGAAGCCGCGACCTGCTTGCGCTTCCAGCCGATGTAAAGGCCTCGATCCGGATCCTCATCGTCGACGACGAGCGGACCCTGCGGGAGAGTTGCGCTTCGGTCCTCCGAGGCGAGGGCTACACGGTGACCCTCGCCGGACGCGGGGAAGAGGCACTCGACCTGGTCAAGCGCCGCCCGTTCGACCTGGTCCTCGTCGACCTCTTCATGTCCCAGGTCTCCGGGCTCGAGATCCTCAACACCACGCTCGAGGTCAACCGCGATGCGTTGGTCGTGGTGATGACCGGCAATCCCACTGTCTCGAGCAGTATCGAAGCGCTCCGGATGGGGGCGTGGGACTACCTGCCCAAGCCATTCACTGCGACCCACTTGCAGGTCCTGATCGGCCGTGCCTCCCACGCCATCCTCAAGGGACGCGAGGCCGCCGATCTGCGCCAGCAGGTGATGCGGCAGCACTCGCATTCCGACACGCAGGCGCTGATCGGGATCTCCCCGTCGTTCCGGAAGGCGGTCGAGTTGGCGCGAAAGGTGGCTCCGACGGATGCCTCGGTCTTCATCAGCGGCGAAAGTGGCACTGGCAAGGAAGTGATCGCGCAGTTCATCCACCAGCATTCGCGTCGCGCCAAGCGGACGCTGGTCCCGATCAACTGTGCCGCGCTCCCCGAGCCGCTGCTCGAGTCGGAAATGTTCGGCCACAAGAAGGGTGCCTTCACCGGGGCAGATCGCGACAAGCCGGGCCTCCTCGAGACGGCCGATGGTGGCACGCTCTTCCTCGACGAACTGACCGAGATGTCGCTGCCGCTGCAGGCCAAGCTCCTGCGCGTGATCCAGGACGGGATTGTCCGGCGAGTCGGCGCGGAGACGGCGGGCGATCCGGTCGATGTCCGCTTCATCTCCGCGACCAATCGCGATCCGCAGGATGCCGTCGAGCGCGGCGTGTTGCGCGGTGACCTCTTCTATCGCCTCCGGGTCGTGCCGATCGTCCTGCCGCCGCTCCGGACCCGCCCCGATGATATCCCGCTGCTGGCGAATCACTTCCTGGGCATCTTCTGGCATCGCCATCGGCAGATGCCGGATCGCGCACCGCGGTTGACCGATTCGGCGATCGAGTTTCTGCGGACGCGCGCGTGGCGCGGCAACGTGCGCGAGTTGCAGAATGTGATCGAGCACGTGGCGGTCATGGTCGAGCCGGATCAACCGATCGAGCCGGGCGATATCCCGATGTACGAGGATGCGGAGGCGTCGCAGGAACGCGCCCCGACGGCCCAGCTCGACGGCCCATTCCACGAGGTGAAGGACAAGGTGATCGCGCAATTTGAGCGGGACTACCTTGCCCGCTTGGTGGGGCGTGCTGGCGGCAACATGTCGAAGGCCGCGCGGCAGGCAAATGTGGACCGCACCACACTCTACCGCTTGATGGAGAAGCACGGGCTGCAGCGTGACGACCGTGCCGAATAGCCAGCCGCTCGCACCGGATGCGCGGCGCTGGCTCGACGAAGCCGCGGACGCGCTGGTTGAGGAGTGGCGTGGCTTCGCCGTCGACGCGATCTCGCAGAGCGAGGTCGCGGTCACCGTCGCCGACATCGTGGCGCGCATCGTCGACGCGTCGGTGGGACGCGAACTGCAGGATGGTGCCTCCTCGCCACTCGATCGACGCGTCGTCGCGCTGTTGCGCCGCCATCTGCTGGAACACGACGCCGACGTGCCCCCGGGTGGATTGCGTCCGGTGCTGCGTGCGCTGGAACAGGTCGCCGCCGGGATGGAGCCGCGCTGGACGGAACGCTTCCAGGAGCGGATGACGGGGCCCAGCGGCCTCGACCTCGTGGTCGAAGTGGCCCACGATCTCCGCTCGCCGCTGACGTCGATTCTCTTCCTGGCGGAGACGATGCTGCGCGGTCGCAGTGGTCCCCTCACGCCATTGCAGGAACGTCAGCTCGGCCTGGTCTATTCCGCCGCCTTCGGGTTGAACGCGGTGGCCAGCGACGTGATCGAATTGGTGCGCGGGGGCGACCGGTTGGTCAGCCGTGACGAGCAGCCCTTCTCCGTGGCCGAGGT
>JBBRGR010000188.1:0-5064 GCA_038223815.1 Gemmatimonadales bacterium | reverse complement strand
GGGCGCACCCGGAAATTTTTGCGCCGCACACCTCGATGGCGACTTTCTCAAGGGAAACAAATACCCGGATGCAGCATTCGTCGGCTACTGCGCCGATCCGCTCGACTTCCCGAAATCGAAGTGCGCCTGCGACTACGGCGTCCCCGGGGACGAGGAGTACTGTCAAAACGACGACGATCCCACGGGCGACCCGACCACGGGTGACCCGACCACGGGTGACCCGACTGGAGGCGTCGCAACCGACTGGTTGTGCACCATTCACTCCCAGACCAAGTGCGTCGAGCACAACTACACCACCGATCCATTCCCGACGAATATGAAAGAATGCTGGGTCGATCCCAATCAGCCGGACAACGTGCAGCAGTGCGTGTTCGCTGAGGACTTGGAGGGCGCCAGGACAGCGTGCAAGGCCGAGTGCGACAAGGTCCTGACCAACGTCAACGCGAACATCGTCACGTACAACATGTTCAACGATCCAGACCTCGAGGTCCTCGGCCCTCCGATCGATTGTACGTTCGATGACGTGCCCCTCGGGGACGAGCCGATGCTTCTGGGTGGCGGCTATCAGTGCGCGCCGGAGTACAACGCGCTGGTCGCGTGGGGCGGATCCACCGTGCTCAAGAGCATGCGGGCCACCGTCGCGCTGGCCACCTCGGCGGGAGGCTCGACCGGATACGGTGACACGCTCGGATACATCGGTTACAGTGTCTCCGGGTGCGCTGGTGGTACGTGCATCGTCACCATCGACGCGATCGAGACCGTCGAGGGCGATTTGCCCGGCATCTTCACCGACGCCACGGGCGCTCAGACCACCTATCTCCTGCAGGACGTCGATCTCCATCTGTTCCAGAAGGTCCAGGGGACGCTGTATCAGAGCCGCGGGACGGTCGTCTTCCCGACCGAACCGTTTGTCGGCGGCATCTCTGTCAGCGACGCGATCGTCGCTGGCGCTTCGCTCGGCCCGTGGGAGACGACGCAGATCCTGACGCAGGCCACCGGTTCGATCTCGAGCACGGGAGAATTCACCCTCAACCTCACGCTCAACGTGCCGGGTGGCCTCTTCACGATGGCCATCACGACCAATTAATCCGCCGAGAGCAGACAGCGTAAGGAGAGCCATGAACAACTTTAACATGAGGCGAATTCTGGCTGCTCTCGGCCTATGCTTCGCGGCATGCACCCAACAAGAGGATCCAGTTCAGACGCTCCTCGACGAGCTCGTCGCCTGGCACGGCGAGTACATGACCTACCACGCCAACCCGTCCGCGGAGGTCTGCGCGGGTAACCCTTCGTATGTGGATGGATTTGTGCCATTCGTCGCACGCGAACTCGGAGTCTCGGCCCCACGTGATACCCACTATATGTGGGTTAAGACGGATCAAAACGACATCCTCCCGCATCCGTGCGACATAACGGGTTGCGGTGGCGGCGATTTCGCCATCGCCACCACGCCGGAGTTGGTGCACGAGGTGGTGCATGTCGTAACCGACCATAACCAGATGAACAACTGGTCATTCTTCACCGAGGGGATCGCCTGGACCTATGGCCCTTGGTACCCGCAGGCTTACGGCCCCCGTTACGTCCTCTCGCTAAACCCGGACGAGCCGCTGCCGGACCCCCGTCCGATGATGTTGCTGCGCGACCCTTCGGACATTCACTATGGCATCGCCGGCTCATTCGTGACCTTGTTGCTCGCCCGTCACGGGCCGGAGAAGTTCGTCGTTTTCTCGCAGCAGCTCACAGAGCCGCGCACGATGGCGAACCTCGAGGCCACCTTCAAGCGCGTCTACGGCTCCGACCTCTCCGCGGAGGTCGACCTCTTCAGCGCTGGTGCGCCGTGCACGGAGGACATGTTTCAGGTCATCCCGTACGACTGCGCGATGCCCGAGGTCGCGTGGATCGACCGCGGATGGAGCTATACCAACGCGATGGACTGCCGACACGGCGACGTCGTCGGTGGGGTCGACGCCGAGGTCCGGCGCAGCGCTCGCTCGGTGACCATGGACATCGCGGAGTCGGGCGCCCATCAGCTCTCGCTCGAGAGTAACGGCGACGTCGCCGTGCAGATCGGCGCCTGCTTCGGATGTCCCTGGGAGCCGCGCTATCACGTCCTCAAGCCGGACGACACATTCACCGTCCAACTGGACGCAGGACCCTACTACGTTCGCATGCTCGCCCAGTCCGATGCATCGCCGACCCTCACGCTATCCGTGCAGCCAAACCCGCTCGCGGACCTGTGAAGCGTCGGCCTCGGGGGCCCCACAACGGCCTCGCCCCCGTGTGCCGCCTTTCTTCAGGTCCAGAGCACACCTGGGGCCTCCGCCCTCGGCGGCGAGGAGGGCGGAGGCGCCGGCCTGTTCGCGCGCGCCCTGACCCGCCAGATCGTGCTCGGCGTCAACGACGGCATGAGCGACCTCGGCATCTCGCCGGTCTCGACCAGCAAGACCGGCACCACCGGCGGCCTCGGCGTGCTCGGCTGGATCCCGTGGGTGCTCGGCGTCCTCCTGCTCATCCTGACGATCGCCGTCACCCGCCTGCTGCTGACCCGGCGCGCGATCGCTGCCGACCGCGCTCGCAGCGAGGCCATGCTGACCGGCGGCGAGCGGCCGAGCTTGCAGCGCGCGCCGACGCCAGTGGTCGCATCCGCCGCCCCGGCGCCTGCCACACCGATGACGACCGCCCCGATCGCCGCTACCCCGCAGCCACCGGCCCCACCGGCCCCACCGACGGCCGAGGTCCAGGCACGCGCGACCGGCAACGCCCGCCAGGCGCTCGAGGCGATGCGACCCGAATTCCTCCGCCGCTGCTGGACCCCGGCCGTGGCCATATCACCCGAACCGGCCCGGCTCCCCCTGATTTTTTTTTAAAATGTCGTTCTCACCGGAGGGCAAGCTGGTGGTGCTCGGCATCAGCGACGACCCCAAGATCAGCCGTGTGGACGTCTCGACCTGCCTGCGATCGATCCCACTGCCCCTGAAGATCCCCGCCCCGGGCCGTTCGCTGCAGCTCGAGGTCCCCTTCACATTGCCCTGACCCCGGACCACCCGTGCCCCCATGCCCCGCATCAATCCTTCCCTCCTGATCGGCATCCTCATCACCGCGAGCCTCGGCTGGGCGACGAGGCCCGGATCGCCGTCCGGGGCGAGCATCGATGCGGCGGCGGCATCTTCCTATCCCAGCCCAGGGGCAGTTGTTGGGCAGCGTAGTGAGGGGATACTTCTCATACTACGCTGTACCCACCAATTCCGCCTCTTCCGGCAGATCTGTGGGTCGGATAGCTGTCTCTTAGACCAGATTCTCGGCCAACGCCGAGAAGGCATCGCCTTCGCGGCCTAAAGGCGCCGTGCTGGTGGACGGCGGGGCGGTCAAGGGGCGCGTAGCGCCGAGCGCAGCGAGCTTGCCCTTGATGGCCTCGTTGGCCATCAGCGATAGAAGCGCACCGGGGCCCCCGATGGGGTAGAGTGGAGTTGCGACACAACCAATCCGCCCAAGGAAGGGCGCCCCGATGCAGCTCGAGACTCTGTTCAATTCCGTCGAGAAACACAAGGGCTTCGTGAACGAGTGGATCAAGCTCGTGCCGGTGGGGACGCAGAAGCAGCTGCACATCAAGATGCGGCCGCGGAAGCGCTGCCAGGGGCTGTGCTCGTCCTGCTTGACGCCGGGGCCGACCTACGACACCCAGGATGAGCGCAAGTTCCAGTTCGTACCGCTGTGGGGCTTCCTGGCCTTCTTCCTGTACGCGATGCGGCGGATCGACTGCGCGACGTGCAAGCGGGTGGTCGTCGAGAAGGTCCCCTGGGCCAGCGGCAAGGAGAGGATCACCACCAGCTTCGCGTGGTTTCTCGCCCGATGGGCGAAGCGCATGAGCTGGAGGGAGGTCGCTGTGACCTTCGGCGTGTCGTGGGACACCGTGTACGCGGCCGTGAAAATGGCGGTCGCCTATGGCCTGGAGCACCGCTCGCTCGAGGGCGTGACGGAGATCGGCGTCGACGAGGTGATGTGGCGGTCGGGCCGGCGGAAATATCTTACGGTGGTGTACCAGATCAACGAGGGCTGCCGGCGTCTGCTGTGGATCGGGAAGGACCGCAAGCAGAGGACCCTCGAGGCGTTCTTCAAGTGGTTCGGCCGCGGCCCCGCCAGCAAGCTGCAGGCGGTCGCCACGGATATGTGGCAGCCGTTCCTCAACGTCATCGCCGAGCGCGTCCCCTGGGCCCTCAACGTGCTCGACCGCTTCCACATCACCGCCAACGTCAACAAAGCCGTCGACAAGGTCCGCGCCGAGGAAGCCCGCGCCCACGCCCGCAAGGGCACCCCGATCCTCAAGCACACCCGCTGGCTGCTGCTCCGGTCGCCGGAGAACCTCAAGAAGAAGCAGCGCGTGTCGCTCAAGCAGCTACTCAAGCTGAACCTCAAGACCGTCCGCGCCTACCTGCTCAAGGAGGACCTGCGCAGGCTCTGGCAGCACTTCAGCATCACCCTCGCGGGCGACTTCCTGATCGAGTGGTGCCGCGCCGCCAAGGCCTCCCGCATCGAGCCGATCGCCAAGGTCGCCCGCACCCTCGAGAAGAAGAAGGACCTCGTGCTCAACTGGTTCCGCGCCGGCGCGGCCGTGTCCTCCGGCGCCGTCGAGGGCCTCAACAACAAGCTCAAGGTCATCGTCCGCCGCTCCTACGGCTTCCGCAGCTACGATGTGACCACCAACGCCCTCTACCACGGCATGGGCCAACTCCCAGAGCCCGTCTTCCGACACCGCTTCTGCTGATCCCTACGCCGCAACATGGGCGATCAGGCAGCTATGCTGCCCACAGATTCGCCGGAAGACCCAAACATTTGTGGCGGCCCAGGCGACCCGACGGGGCAGACCCAACAGACCCGACCCGACACACGGCGCGGCGCGAGGGTGAGCGCGTCCGGCCACCCGAGCGGACACCGAACCGGCATCCGATCCGTCACCCGAGCGGCATGTGAACCGACACCTGGAGGGGCGTGGATTTGCGCGCAGCCAGGATGCGCGCCGGTCCCCGCGCGCCTCGAGACGCGCGCGGTCGCTCGGCTCGCTGGCGG
>JBBRGR010000187.1:0-5071 GCA_038223815.1 Gemmatimonadales bacterium | reverse complement strand
GGTTGCCGTGCTGGTAATCACCCTGCATCAGCTGCGCGGTCTCTGGCGGGTGTGGCGAGGCCGGCACCACGGCGATCCCGTGCCGCGCGGCGGGGTGTCGGTGTTCACCGATCTGGCATTCGTGGCGGTCGTGGCGTTTGTCATTCCCAGGATGGCGGGGCTGTCCTGGCGCGAGTTGCTGTCCGGGGCCCCCGACGTCGCCTGCTGGCTCATCATCGCGGCGACGGTGAGTCTGGTGACCGTGGGCGCGCGTCTGGCGCGTCGCGCACGGTAGCCGACGCACTTTCCGACTCACCTATCTCGGCGACATCTTACTCGACGCGGCCTGCGGCCCGGCGCGTCAGCGCCGAGAACCAGTTGAGGACCACTTCGATGTGGGTGATGGCCGGTGCTTCGTCGACCGGCTGAATGCGCAGGAACCGGGTGCCGTCGTTGGTGATGCTGAAGCTCGTGTTTCCATTCGATGACGCGATGAAGCGACCCTCCTGCACCAGCTGTGGGGGGCTCGCGGCGAAGGTGGCGCCGGGCGTCACGGTGACGCCCATCAGTCGGTTGGCGCTCTGGTAGAAGAGCTCGCGGCCGTCCCGCGACCAGAGGGGCTCGGTGCCACCGTCGGTCGAGACGAGACGTCGCTCGCCTGTGCCCGAGAACGGGGCGACGAAGATCTCCTGCCGCGACGCGACGATTGACTGATACGCGACCCACCTCCCGTCCGGCGAGATCTGACCATCCTGACCAGCCGCCGGCAATGGGAAGAGTCGGTGCGGTGTGCGGTCGCCGTCGAGTGGCAGGACCCAGATCCCGGTGGCGTTCGGCTCGTCCCGTCCGCTCTGATCGAACAACAGCATGCGGCCGTCGGCGGAGACCGAGGTGGGCGTCTGGATCACGCCGGCCTGTGTTGTCAGGCGCTCCTCGTCCCCCGAACCGTCGACCGGGATCCAGTAGAGGTTGCGGGTTCCCTCGCGCGTGCCCCGGTAGATCACGCGCTTGCCGTCGGCCGTCCACTGCGGCGCCTGGCTGCTCCCGGTGCCCGTCGCCAGCGGCGTCAGTGTGCCGCGAGCGAAGTCGTAGATCCAGAGCCTGGTCGTCCCCTCCCGGATCTGCAGCACGGCGCGGTCCCCCTCCGGCGAGATCGCCACGTTCTCAAAGGCGCGCTCGGGCAGCGACAAGGGCGTGATCACGCCCGGCCGGCTGACCCAGACCAGACGCTGCTTGTTGTAGGACCCTCCGCTGCTGAGGTACGCCAGCGTGCCGTCATCGGAGACGGCGTAGTTCCCCGTCCCTTCGTTCCCGGCATTGGTGTTGGGTTGCTCCGCGGCCGCCACCGGCACTGCCTTGCCGAGGTCCCGCTGTGACGGTCGCCACGGCACGGTGAAGAGCTGACCCCGATGGGTGTAGAGCAGCAATCCAGGCTGCCCGGCGTACTGGGGGGCGTCACCCCCCCTGACGAGCAGTGTGTGTTCCGGTGACTCGATCGTCTGCATCGCCACGTGGTGCTCATCGTCGCCCGGTCCGGTCCACGCGGCGTAGAGGAGGGTGGTCGTCCCCGCGACCACGTGCGGCCAGCGGTGGCTGATCTCGCCGGCGGCCGTGTTCAGGCGGGTGACCTGGGTGGCCGTCCCTCCCCCTTCCGGCACGCGCCAGATGCCGCCGGTGTTGACCGGTGCGAAGTAGACGAAGCCATCATCGCCCCAGTCGCCACCCCGGTGGAACACTGCGTCGGCGAGGGTCTGGAGACCGGCACCACTCACCGTGATCTTCCGGAGCTTGCCGCCCGCGAAAAAACCGACCCACTCGCCGTCGGGCGAGAAGAACGGTCCGTCGCCCCCCTCGGTGCCCTCGAGCGCCTTCGCGTCGGGCGCCTCGAGCGAGCGGATGAAGATTCGGTTCTTGCCATCCTTGAGCCCGACATAGGCGAGGCGGCTTCCGTCGTGGGAGACCGCGACTGGCGAGAACTGGCTCGAGCCAATCTCGTACCCTTTCGGAAGCACGATGCTGAGCTGCGCGCTGCGCCCACTTCGGGCTGCTCCGGAGGAGCCGAGCCAGCGCGTCACGCCGAAGGTGAGGAGCGCCACGGTGGCAGCAGTGGCGATGACGGCCACTCGGGTCGTACGCAGGAGCGGTGTCCGCGCGGCCACCTTGGCCCCGCTGGCCATGCCGGTCGTGGAGAACGTGGTGGTGTCGAGTGCGGCCGCAAACGCCGCCGCGCTGGGAAAGCGATCGGCGGGTACCTTCTCGAGCGCCATATTGACCGCGGCCTCGACATGCAGCGGGATACTCTTGCGCTGGAGCGTGAGACGTCGCGGTTCTTCCGTCATCACCCGCGCGACGATGGCCTGCGGGGTCGGCCCAGTGAACGGGGGCTCGCCGACCAGCATCTCATACAGGACGCAGCCCAGCGCATAGACATCGCTGCGGGCGGTGATGTCCCGCTCGCCCATCGCCTGCTCGGGACTCATGTAGTGCGGCGTGCCCAGCGACATCCCCGTCTCGGTCATCCGGGAGCCGCCGTCGGAGCGCGAGGCGGCGAGCGCGATGCCGAAGTCCGCCACCAGGGCGTGGCCACCGTGCAGCAGGATGTTCTCCGGCTTGATGTCGCGGTGGATCACGGCGTGGCGGTGGGCGTAATCCAGCGCGTCGGCCACTTCCCGCGCGATCCGGACCGCCTCGTGCACCGGGAGCTGTTTGTCGCGGGTGAGCCGGTCGCGCAGGCTCTCCCCCTCGATGAACGGCATGACGTAGAACAGGTAGGGGCGAGGCATGCCTGGCCCCGTCTCTTCCCCGGCCGTACCGGAGTCAAACAACGGGAGGATATGGGGGTGCTGCAGGTTGGCGGTGGTCTTGATCTCGGCGAGGAACCGCTCGGCGCCGATCACGGCGGCGAGTTCGGGGCGGAGCACCTTGAGGGCGACCCTGCGGTCGTGCCGGACGTCGTACGCCAGATACACGGTGGCCATGCCGCCCGCGCCGATTTCGCGCTCGATGCGATAGCGGTCGGCGAGGACGCTGGCGAGTTGTTCGAGCATGGTGGTCATGGTGAGTCTGGGAAAGGTACTGCCGTCGGGGGGGATAGGTGTGGGCGTCCGCGCGGGACGTGTCACGTCCGTGATGCCTCCCGCTCCACAGCGGGTCTCCCTCGCCTGGAGCGGTGTGGTCCTCCTGTCGGGCTCAGCCGGATCGCGAGTGGTGCCAGATGAGAACGATTGCCATGGCACCGAGTCCGATGGAGGGCAGCATCTTGACAAACGGATTCTTCACCCGCAGGTGCATCACCAGGGCACTGGCCATGAAGAAGGCGATGATCCCTGCCCCGATGCCCTCGAGGCCGTCGCCGACCCCGAGGAGGAGCACCGCCCCGGTGAGCTTGCTCGCACCGACCAGGTCGCGGAGCCAGGCCGGGAGATCGAAGGTCGCGAAGTCATCGAGGACGGACTGGTACCGGACCATCCAGACGTAGATCACGGACATCGCCACGAAGGCCTGCAGCACAGTGACCACGGTGGGGCTCATTGGCAGTTGCTCCAGCGATGGGGGGGTAGGCCAAAGATACTCGGGAGCAGCACACTCCGAATGGAGCAGCGCCAGGCGAGGGACCGTGGCAGGATCTCTGGTGATTGGCGTGCATGAAACACTCATCCCTGCGATGGACGGCGCTCCTCCGTCGTGTGAGCAATGGTGCCCTCCCCTTCCTTGGCCCAGCTTTGTGGGGACAGATCCGCACCAGCCGCCCGGCCTTCGGACGGTCGCGACCCAACCAGGGACATCACGCGATCATGATCACGAACGGACTCGCGCCGATGGCCGCAGCGATGGAGTGTACACGATGAACACCGGACGAGCCTTTCTGGCCGGCGTGGTGCTCCACCCCCGTCCGTCTTCGGCGGATGGCCTCCCGCTCGCGTCCGTCTAGATGGATTACCTGGCCGCAATGACCGACAGGCTGTCCGTGCACCGCGACGATTCGCGACGCCGAGCGTGCCTGGGGGCACGCAGTGCGCTGTGCGTGGCTCTGGCAGCGTGTGGCAAAACGTCGGAACTTCCGATCGCTGTGGGTATCGGACCCACCCCGACCCTGCCAGCGCCGTCGCGCGGGATCATTCCCACGATCAACATCGCCGAGGCGGTACGCTGGACCGCGGGCCGGACGCCCATCGCGGCGAACGGCTTGACCGTTGCCGCCTTTGCGTCGGGCCTCGACCATCCGCGGAATCTGTACGTCCTTCCGAACGGTGACGTGCTGGTGGCGGAATCGAACGGTCCACCGCGGCCCGATGACAACACGGGCATCACGGGCTGGTTCTTCAGGTACTTCCAGAAGAAGGCTGGCGGCGCGGTGCCGAGTGCGAATCGGATCACGCTGCTGCGTGACTCCTTTGCCGATGGGGTCGCCGTCCAGCGCTTCACGTTCCTCAAGGGTCTGCACTCACCCTACGGGATGGTGCTCGTCGGATCCGACCTGGTGGTCGCCAACACGGACGCCCTCGTCCGCTATGCGTATCGGGAGGGCGACACGGTCATCACGGCCGCTGCAACGCAGATCGTGGCATTGCCGGCAGGGACGATCAATCATCACTGGACCAAGAACGTCATCGCCTCCCCGGACGGAGCGACCCTGTTCGTCGCCGTGGGCTCCAACAGCAACGCGGCCGAGAATGGCATGGCGGTCGAGGCAGGGCGCGCTGCGGTCTGGGCGGTGAACCCGCGCAGTGGCATGCACCGGATCTTTGCCTCCGGACTCCGGAATCCTGTGGGGATGGCATGGGAGCCTGGGACGGGCGCGCTCTGGGTGGCCGTGAACGAGCGCGACGAGTTGGGGAACGATCTCGTGCCCGACTACATGACCGCCCTCCGCGACGGTGCGTCCTACGGCTGGCCCTACAGCTACTTCGGTCAGCACGTGGACGCGCGGGTGACGCCACCGCGTCCGGATCTGGTCTCGCAAGCCATCACGCCGGATTACGCACTCGGCTCGCACACGGCGTCACTGGGCCTCGCCTGGTCACCCGCCGACAGTCTGCTGCCCATGTTTGCGGGCGGCATGTTCGTCGGCCAGCACGGTTCATGGAATCGG
>JBBRGR010000186.1:0-5082 GCA_038223815.1 Gemmatimonadales bacterium | reverse complement strand
GACCGACTCGAGGTGCCGGAGGAGCGCAGCGCTCCGCTGCAAGACTTCGCGGAGCTCCTCGAACTGCTCCTGCAACACCCCATCAGACCCGTGCGTGCGCTGCAACGACTGCACGGTCGTCCCCGCGACGCGGATCAGCGGACTGAGCTCGGTCGCCAGCCCTCCCGCGAGCCGGGCGACGGCATCGAGTTTCTCCACATGGCGACGCCGGGCACAGGCCTCGTACTCAGATTCGGCGACCTGCGTGTCGGCAGGAAAGGGCAACATCACGGAACCATCCAGGCAAAATGCTGAGGGCGCCGAACCGGGCATCGACGCGTGACTTCCATGGGAACGCAAGCGATGGGCCGCGGCGACGTGCCTTGTCAAGTCACTGTAACACTATACTTCACAACAAGTTACAACCGCTTCGCTCGGCGGACCGCCTGAAGCACCCCGTTCTGCGGGATTGTCGCGACGGTCGGGCGCCACACCTCTTTTCCGCGATCCGCTTGCTCCTGCTCACGCGCCGACGCAGACTTCGCCATGGCCTTCTCCTTCTCCCGTGTCTCGCGTCCACCCCGCCCATGGCTGATCGGAGGCGGGATCACCCTCGTGCTCCTTGCCGTCGGCGTGGTCGGATGGACCCAGCGCTGGGCGATCAGCGGGCGGGCGGTCGCGATCGTCGATCCGGTCGTGCGCCGTTGGGCCGCCGCCGAAGTGCGGCGGCTGTCGGATGGGGTCTACACCCTGAGCGCGTCGACCATCGTGGTGGACAAGGCACGCCATCGCCTCTCGATCGACACCATCGTGGTCGTCACCGATCCCACGGCGAATGCCAAGCGGGAGGTGCGGCTTCCCGCGGTGACCGTCTATTTCCTCGGCTGTGCCCTGGAGGGGATCGACCTCGAGCAGCTCGCGGCGCGGCGTGGCTTGCACGTGGCACGCGCCGGATGCACGGCCGTCCGCATGACGGGTGAAGTCCCGGGGCCCCGCCCCGGTGTCGCACCCACGAATGCGGCGGCCGGCGGCGTGTTCCTCTCGCTCCGCGAGAACCTCGATCTGCCCCGCACCATTCCCTTCATCCAGATCGATACCGTCTCCTTTCCGAACGTGCAGCTCGCGCTCGGCATCACCGGCCGCAACAGACGGCGGACCGCGCTCGCCCTCGACCAATTCATGGTCCGCCTCGATTCGCTGCACTATGACCCGCGTCAGAAGCCGGAGGAGCGGGGACCACTGCTCTCCAAGGATGTCCGCATTCGGCTCGACGGCTTCGCCGGGAGTCGTGAAGCGGCATCGCGCCTGGTATTCGATTCCCTGTCGGGGTCACTGGTCCGTGGCGTGGTGCAGCTCGATGGGCTCATCTACGAGCCGATCACCGGAAGCTACGGCGATTCACTCGGCATTCAGGCGCTCGAAGTCGGCCATCTGGACATGGCCGGGGTGGACTGGCGTGCATTCCTCACCGCCGGCGATGTGGGCGTGAGTCGGTTGACCGTCATGAACGCGATGCTGCGCTTCCCGCCGGGACGGAGCGCGGCGGCGCGCGCGGCGGATCGTGCCACCGCCAACGCCCTCCCGTCCGGGGTGCCCCCTGATCGGCTGACCGTCGGCGCCATGCTCCGCACCCTCGGGCGTGACATGCGGCTCGACACCCTGCAGATGACCTCGCTGCGGCTCGTCGAACAGGCGCCGCTCCCGGCAGACAGCGTGGTCACCACCCTCGGCAGCCTCGAAGTGCGTGGCGTCCACTTCGATGATTCCACGACGTGGCGCACCGCGTTCCCGGTCGGGCGCATCAGCATCACCGCGGACCGCTTCGCCCGCCGACAGCGCGACCAGCAGCTGCTGGTCGGGAAGTTCCTGATGAACGTCCCGGCTGGCACCGCGAGCATCGACTCGCTCCGATACGGCCCGGATGGAAACGATGCGGCCTTTCAGCGGAGACACCGGTACCGCACCGACCGGATGATTCTCTCCGCCGGCACGGTTGCCGTCGCAGGACTCGACCTCCCCGCGTTTCTCCAGCGCGGCGACATCCGGTTGCGACGCGCCGATGCCGCCGACGTCGAGCTGGACATCCTGACGGACAAGCGCAGGCCGCCTCGGCCGGGACGGCAGGCGCCGCGCCGGCACCCTCAGCAGGCACTGCGGGACTTCGGCGTAGTGGTTGGCGCCGACACGATCATGGTGGCTGGCGAGGCACGGTATCGCGAGCATGCGCCCGACGCTCCCCGGCCAGGGGTAGTCACCTTTCGCAATCTCGCGGCAACGTTGCTGAACCTGACGACGGATCCGGCCCGCATGACGGACAGCACGCCGTTCCGGATGGTGGCGGATGCGCGCCTCATGGGCGCCGGGGCGTTTCATCTGGAAGTGGAAATGCCGCTCCTCGCCGAGCGCTTTGCGATGCGCTACCGCGGTCGTCTCGGCCCCATGCCCGCCTCGGCCCTCAACAGCTTTGCGTCGGACGGCGCGGGGCTGCGCTTTACCCGAGGGGCGATCGAGGGCATTCGATTTGAGGCGGTCGTGACGCACGGCCGCGCCCGAGGTGTGGTGGCGCCCCGATGGACCGATCTCGGCATCGAATTTCCAGGGCTCTCCCGACAGAACACCGGCATCCTCGGCGGCATCAAGCGCGCCGCCGCCAAGTTTGTGGCCAATGCCTTCCTCGTCCGCGACAACAACACCGCCGGGCAGAAGGATCCCCCTCGCGACGGCGTCATCAACCACCGGTGGTCCGGCCGAGAGACCCTGCTGCAGTTCCTCTGGAACTCTCTGCGGGATCCCCTCGTCCCATTGATGAAGAACTAGTCCCTTCGGGTGGCTTCCGGCCTGCCGACAGGTCATCTTCTGGGACGCCGGGCTCCCGCGCACGGTCAACCACCACCCGACCACGGACGACGATGCCACTGCTCCGCCGCCCGACCGAGTTGACGCGCGACCTCACGCCACTCGACATCCTGACGATTGCCTACACCGTGAGCTCGTTTCTCGTGCTCTCGGTGCAGGCGATCGGCGAGCAGACGATGCGGCTCTCGCCGGTGGAGCTCGGCTGGCTCCTGGCGGCGCACGGGATGCTGATCCTGCTCGTGATCCTCGCGGCCGCTGCGCGCCGGAACGCCTGCGGCACCCCATGTCTGCTGGCCGAGTGGTATCCGCTGGTGGTGTTGACGGCGGTCTATGCGTCCGTCGATCTCGTGAATGGTCCCCGCGCCGCCGCCGGGCTCTCCTACGATGCGCTGGTCCAGCGCTGGGAGCTTGCCACCTTCGGCCGCCAGCTCGCCCATGACTGGAGTCGGAGCCAGACCAGCGGCGCCGCCTCATGGCCCCTTTCGCTCTCGTACCTCTGCTTCTTCCCGCTGGTGATCGCGGCGCCTGCCGCGCTCTGGTGGCGTGGCCACATCGCCCGGGCACGCCAGACGATCTTCGGCATTTCACTCGCCTTCTTCACCTGCTACCTCGTCTTTCTGCTCTTCCCTGTGGCGGGACCGACCTACCTCTGGGGCTGGCCGATGGATGGCGCGCATACCGGCCTGCCCTCCCGTCTGGTCCGTGACATGATCGAGGGAGGCGATTCCTGGGGATCCGCCTTCCCCTCGAGTCACGTGGCCGCCTCCATGGCCGCCGCGCTCCTGGCGTTCCGGAACTGGCGGACCCTGGGCTGGGTGCTCTTTCCCTTCGCACTCGGGATCCTGATCGGGGTTGTCTATTTCCAGGTGCACTACGCCGTCGATGCCGTCGCCGGATTCGTCATTGCTGTCTTCGCCACCATGCTGGCCGTCCGCCTGATGCCGGCAACGTCGCCCGCGCCCGCATGAGTCGGCCGCTCCGCTTCCTCGCCCTGGCGGCGGGAGCGGTGATCCTCGGCCTGCTGGTCCGGGAGGTGGGGATCGAGAGCCTGGTCGACGGTGCCCGCGCGGTCGGCTGGTTGGCGGTGCCCATCGTGGCACTGCACGGGGTGGTCTATGGACTCAACACATTCGCGTGGTGGCTCACGCTGGCCCATGAACCGGGTGCCCCGCCCTGGCGCACACTCTATCGGATCATGATCGTCGGCTTCGCGATCAACTTCCTGACGCCGATCGTGAATGCGGGCGGCGAGCCCTACCGCATCGCGGCCCTGACGCCCTGGCTCGGTACCCGGCGCGCCGCGGGCTCCGTCCTGCAGTACGCCATGCTCCACGCCTATTCCTCGCTGCTGATGTGGCTGACCGCGATCGCTGCCGCGCTCTCACTCGGGCATGTCGATGGCAGGATTCGCGCGACCCTCGGCGTGCTGGCCGGGCTGATCGTGACCGCGCTCTTCGTGGTCCGCTCCGGGCATCGACACGGCTTCGTGACCGGACTCGCGGGGTGGATCGCCCGCCGTCGTCTCGGCCGCCTCTCCGCATGGCTCGCGCGCCGTGAGGCGGATTTCGAGGCCGTCGATGCGCAGCTCATCGCGCTCCACCGCGACCAGCGTGGGAGACTCCTGGCGGCAATCGCCGTGGACTACGTGTCACGCCTCGTGGCCGTGGGCGAGTTGCTGATCGTGGCGTACGCGGTTGGTGCGGCGATGTCGTGGACGGCAGCGACCATGATCTCGGGACTCTCGGCGCTGGCCGTCAACATCTTCTTCATCCTGCCCTACGAGATGGGTTCGCGTGAGGGCTCGCTCTACGCACTCTTTGCACTCGCAGGAGTCCCGGCCTCGGTCGGCATGATCGCGGCCGTGTTGACACGGATCCGCGAAATCGCATGGTGCGTCCTCGGACTGCTGCTGGCAGGAAAGGGCGGGAGGAGTGCCGCCCGGGAAGCCGCCACGACGCCATAACGCACGCGTCCTCGGCAGCCGAAGCCGCCGGGGACGCGACTGCCACCCGCGGCAGGTCATTGCGCTGGGGCGATCGTCACGTAGCGCCAGAGACGCGCGACTTCCTTCGCATCGACGTACTTCCCGATCTCCTTCCGGAACTGCGCCTCGTTCCTCCAGGGGCGGTACTCCTTGAACTCCCGCACCATCCGACGTCCCGCACCCGGAATGGACAGGATGTCCTCCTCGGCTCCCGCGTTCAGATCCACCGGGACGAACACGTACTGCTCGAGGCGCGCCACCTC
>JBBRGR010000185.1:0-5105 GCA_038223815.1 Gemmatimonadales bacterium | reverse complement strand
GACTATCTTTCCTCATGCCCAAAACCGGCCGCATCGCCCTCGCCGGCCGACCCAACGTCGGCAAGTCCTCCCTCCTCACCGCGATCCTCCGCACCCCACTCGCCATGGTCTCCCCCAAGGCGCAGGCGACCCGGATTCCTGTCACCGGGATCCACACCGAGGGCGATGTCCAGATGATCTTCGAGGACCTGCCGGGCCTCCTCGACCCCGCCTACCTCATGCAGTCGTCCATGCGTCATATGGCGCTCGAGCTGCTACCCAAGGTCGATGTCATCTTGCACCTGCATCCGGCCGATGAGGGCGACCACGCCGAGTTTGCGTCTCTCGTCCCCGATGCGCCGCCGTTCACAGCCCCCGTGCTGAAAGTCCTGACCAAGGGCGACCTGGTCAGCGGGCCCCGGCGTACCGAATTGATGAAGACCGTGGTCGTCACCGAAATCGGCCGACCGGCCTCCATCAAAGCGCTCCTGGCGGCCATCACACCGCTCCTTCCCGAAGCCCCATTCAGCCACGACCCCGAGGACATCGGCACCCAGCCGGTCCGCTTCTTCGTCGGGGAGTATCTCCGCGAAGCGGCCTTCCAGGAGCTCGGCGACGAAGTCCCCTATTCCTTCGCGGCCGAAGTGGATGAGTTCCGCGAAACCCCGTCGCCAGTGTACATTCGTGCAACGCTGTACGTCGAACGGGAGTCGCAGAAGGGGATCGTGATTGGCAAGCAGGGCGCCACGCTCAAGCGCATCGGGGCCCACGCGCGCCAGCGTCTCGAAACCCTGCTTGGCGAGAAGGTGTACCTCGAGACGTGGGTCAAGGTCTTGCCCAAATGGCGACGCTCTCCCACGGCACTCACCCGCTTCGGTTTTCCCGTCCCGGACCCCGAGATTCGCTGATGCCGCTCGCCCCGGAACTGCTCGACCTGCTGGTGTGCCCCAAGTGCAAGGGCGACCTCAGCTATCGCATGGAACCGGTCGAGTCGCTGACCTGTCCGGTGTGCCGCCTGGTGTTCGCGGTCGAGGATGACATCCCGATCATGTTGCTGGACGAAGCCACCCCTCTCGACTGAATCCTGTGCCCACAATTGATGAAGTACGATCCGCGGCGGCGACGCGTGCCGCGGCGCTCGACGCCGATTTCATCGGCACCGAGCACCTGCTGCTCGCATGGCTGGAGAGCGCCACCGGCCCGCTGGCGGACGCGGTCGCGACCGCCGGATTGACGCCCGATGCCCTCCTCACCCTGCTGGCCAGCGGAGGGAAGGGGAGACGTCGGGGCGCGAGTGTGCCGACCGGAGAGCCCGGCGGATTGTCCTCGCAGGCCCAACGTGTCACCGAGTTGGCCATCGAGCAGGCCACCCTCTCCGGCCGGACGGAGGCGACGGCAGACGATCTCTTTCTCGCCATGATCCACGAACCGCGGGGAGTCATCGCCAGGGCCCTGACCGACCACCAGCTCAAGCCCTCCAAACTGCGGGCGCTCGTGCGCGCCGACGCGCCCAAGCCCCGCCGCGACCCCGCCGAGGCGGAGGCGCGCGCCGCGGAGAAGGCGGCGCGCCGCGCCGCCCGCGAGGCCCAACCCAAGCCGGACCCGTCCGAAGCCTCCCCCCGGACGGAGCCGACCCAAGCCGTTGCGCCCAAGGCCGAGCGGCCCGCGCGCCCAGAGCCCCGACGGGGCCGCGATCCGGAGATCGATGACATTCCGGAGCCGCGGGCGCCGCTGCGTCCGAAGCTGACCCCGCCGGCCAAGGTGGCCGCTGTGGTGGAGGCACCCCCCGCCCGGAAGTTCGGTCTCCTCACGCCGCTCTACCTCGCCGTGCCGATCGCGATCTGGCTCCATCTGACGCACGCCGATCCGCTCGTCGTCTTCATCACGGCCTGTCTCGCTGTCCTGCCCCTCGCCGGGCTCATGGGGAGGGCCACCGAGCACCTCGCCGAGCGCACCGGCCCAGCCCTTGGCGGGCTGTTGAACGCCACCTTCGGCAATGCTGCCGAACTGATCATCGCGCTGGCGGCGTTGCGCGCCGGCTACGTGGAGCTGGTGAAGGCCTCGATCACCGGGTCGATTCTCGGCAACCTGTTGCTGATTCTCGGCCTGTCGCTCCTCGCGGGCGGCACCCGCAAGCCGATGCTCGCCTTCAATCGCACCAACGCCGGGATGAGCTCCGCCATGCTCGCCCTCGCGGTGGCGGGGATGGTGTTCCCGGCCCTTTTCCACGCGACCCACCCGAACGCCGCATTGTTGGTGGAGCTGCACCTGTCGGAGGCGGTCGCGGCCATTCTGGCGATCACCTACCTCTTTTCGCTGGTGTTTGTCCTCCGCACCCATCGGCCGCTCTTTGGCGGGGCAAGTCATGCCATCGAAGGGAAGTCCTGGGGGGTCGGGCTGGCCTTGGGGGTGCTTGGCCTCGCCACCGTGGGCGTCGCCGCCATGTCGGAGATCCTGGTGCACGCCGTCGGCCCGGTCACCGAAACGCTTGGCGTCTCTCAGGCCTTCCTGGGGTTGATCGTGATTCCGGTCATCGGCAACGCGGCGGAGCATGCGACCGCAGTCGTCGTCGCCCGGAAGGGGAACACCGATCTGGCGTTCCAGATCGCGCTCGGATCGAGCACCCAGATCGCCCTGCTGGTCGCGCCGATTCTGGTCTTCGCGGGCGCGTTCATGGGCGTGGCCGGGATGAACCTGGTCTTCCCGGCCTTCGAGGTGATGGCGCTGTCGGTGGCAGTGATCGTCTCGGCGATCATCACCCTCGATGGCGAGTCGCACTGGTTCGAGGGCGTGCAGCTGCTCGCCCTGTACGCCATGCTCGGCGCGGCAGCCTGGTTCATTTGACGCCTTCCCCGGGAACGGATACGTTGGGGAGCCCTATTTCTTTCGCCCAGGAGTGCCGGCGTGCCGCTGCCGCGTCGCACGATCCTCTACTGTGGTTCCCCTGATCGCCCAGTACCGGAGTTGATCCGGCGCTGGGGGGAGACCACCGGCTTCGCGCTCGAGGAGAGCAACGTACCGGACGACATCGAGGCCAAAGTGCTGCGGGGGCGAGGCGCGCTGATCGTGGTCGACGCGCACCCAGCGCGGCCGGACCGTGAAGCGATGGTGCGGCGGTTGAAGGGGGATCCCTTCACGGCAATCGTGCCGGTGACGGTGCTCGCCGGCGAGCACGAGGCCGAGCGCGTCGCGGGGTGGTTTGCGGCCGGTGCCGATGAGGTCCTGACCCCGCTCTTTGCCCCCGCCGAGCAGCGGGCCCGACTCGATGCCCTGATGGCCAGGACCGAGCGGGACGTGGGGGTCCATCCCTCCACCCGGTTGCCCGGGACGATCGAGATCGAGCGGGAATTCCGTCGGCGCCTCGACTCGGCCACCGCATTCGCGGTCTGCTATGCCGACCTTGATCATTTCAAGGAGTTCAACGACCGATACAGTTACTACGACGGCGATCGTGTGATCTTCGTCCTCTCGCGCATCCTGCACGACGTGGTGCGCGGGATTGCGGGCGGCGCGGGTTTCGTCGGACATATCGGCGGGGACGATTTCATTTTCGTCGTCCCGCTGGCAATGCACGCCGAGATCTGTACCGAGATTCTCGCCGTGTTCGATGCGCTGGTGCCGTTGCAGTACAGCGAGCAGGATCGTCGCGCCGGCTACTTTTTCGGCAAGGATCGCCGGGGCCAGCTGCACCGCGTGCCGCTGATGACGCTGTCGATCGGGGTGGTGACCAACGCAAACCGCGTCTTCACCCATCCGGCGCAGGTCAGTGAGCTTGCCACCGAGATGAAGAGTTACGCCAAGACGCTGCCGGGTTCGGTCTACGTGGTGGACCGGCGCCGCAGCGACCACGATATCCGCAGCGGGCCAGGTGGTCGAGATGCCCGCGGCTCCTGAGGTCGAGAGGTTCTGATGAACGTCACGTGTCCCCAATGCGCATCTGTCTTTCGCGTGGACCCCGCCAAGGTCCCGGAGCGCGGAGTCCGTGCCCGATGCTCGGTCTGCGGCGGACTGATCGGCGTCCGCCGCCCGCTCGTCGCGTCACCCGTCCTCCCGCCGGCCGAAGTGGTGCGCGTCGCGAGCAGCAGTGCCCCTCCGCCGCCACCGCGCAACCCTCCCGCGCTGCCGCCATTCATTGTCGACGCGACGATGACGATCGAGCCGCAGTCGCGTCCGGAAGGGGAGGTCAGGCCGGAGGCGATTCCCGAGCTCCCGTCCGTCCCGCTCGAACCGATCGCGCCGACCATCATGCTCGACACGGCCGTTCCCGTGGCACCGCCATCGGTGCCCTTCTCGGCCATGCCGATCGAGGTCCCGCCGGCGCCTGCCGCGGCGCCCAGCCCACCGACCGACGTGGCCCCGGTGCGAGCGTCGGCGTCGCGCTTCTCCAATCCGTTCCTCCAGCAGGATCCGACGACCCGCGCCCGCCGCCTGGCACGGGCACTGGTATCCGACCTGGTGGTGTATCATCCCGAGAAGCGGCAGCGCGGACTGGCCGACGGGACGCTCAAGGAGTTGTTCTCGGAGGAGATCCGGAAGAGCTGGGAGGAGTATTCCGAGCAGGTGGGTCAGGACATTGCCACGTCCACACCCTGGTTCACCGAGGCGCTCAACGAAATCCTTGCCGAGGGGCGACCGCTCTTCGGGTGACCGCGCCGCAGGCGTCGCCCCCAGTCGTCGAGGGCGTTATCTTTGCAGGCTGAGTCCGGGTCGTTTCCCGCCACCGGGCGGTGGGGCGGCCCGGTCGTGTCTCCGGTCCTGACGAGGGTGCTTCGATGGCTGATCTTTCCGAACGCGCAGCGGGCTTGAAGCAGCGAGTCGTCGAACTACGAGACTTCCTTTGACGTCCCGAGAAAGACGGCCCGACTGAACGACCTCGAGTCCCGGCAAGGCGACCCTGCCTTCTGGGCGGACTCGGAGCGTGCGCGGGAACTGGTGCAGGAAATCAAGGTACTGAAGGCGTGGATCACGCCGCACAGTGACCTGGCCGCGCGCGCGGACGACGCCGCCGGGATGCTCGAGCTGCTCGAGCTCGAGCCGGACGCCGATCTGGCAGCAGACATTGGCACCGAGCTCGAGAAGATTGCGGCAGGCCTTGACAAGCTCGAGCTGCAGACGATGCTCCAAGG
>JBBRGR010000184.1:0-5108 GCA_038223815.1 Gemmatimonadales bacterium | reverse complement strand
CCGGTACCGCCCCCCGATGCGGGGGGTGTGGGGGGGGGGGGGCCCCCACCCAATAGTTTTAAAACGCCATGTGTTGCTTAATAAAAAGGGCGGGGCGTCCGTTTGCGTCCCCCCTGCCGGCACGGTACATTCCAGCATCCCCCTTCCGGACCATCGATGCGCCTCGCCTCCCTGCTGCTGCCGGCCCTGTGTGCCGCTCTCCCTGCCCAGGGTACCACGCCGGCCAACCCTACCTACACCTACGTCAAGCTCGTCGACACCATGGTCGCGATGCGCGACGGCGTGAAACTGCATACCTCCATCTATGTGCCCCAGAACTCCACCGGGCCACTGGCGATCATCTTCACGCGGACGCCCTACAACATCACCAACGCCGCGGGCCGCCTGACCGGCGGCTATCGCGAACTTGCCCAGGACGGCTACGCCTTCGCCTTCCAGGACGTGCGTGGGCACTACGGCAGCGAAGGGACCTTCGTGATGATGCGGCCACCACGCGATCGCCGAGATCCGAAGGCGATCGACGAGGGGAGCGACGCCTACGACACCATGGACTGGCTCATCAAGCGCGTCCCCGGCACCAACGGCCGCGTCGGCATGCTCGGCGTCTCGTACGACGGCTGGGTCGTGGTCCAGGCGCTGATGGATCCGCACCCGGCCTTCAAGGTGGCCTCGCCGCAGGCCTCACCAGC
This sequence comes from Gemmatimonadales bacterium, assembly GCA_038223815.1. GTDB lineage: Bacteria > Gemmatimonadota > Gemmatimonadetes > Gemmatimonadales > GWC2-71-9 > Palsa-1233. The sequence goes on along the minus strand of JBBRGR010000184.1, from coordinate 4,419 downwards.
CGACATGTGGATGGGCGACGACTTCCACCATCAGGGGGCGTTCCGGCTGTCGTACGGCTTCGAGTACGCCTACGACATGGAACAGGGGAAGGTCTCGAAACAGTTCACCTTCGACCGCGCCGACACCTATGACTGGTACCTGGCCCTGGGCTCGCTCGCACGCGTCAACCAGGAGGTCTTCAAGGGGGCGATCCCCACCTGGAACGATTTCGCCGCACATCCGAACTACGACGCCTTCTGGAAGAAGCAGGCGGCGGTGCCGTACCTCCAGCAACCGGTCACGGTGCCGACGCTCAATGTCGCGGGGTGGTGGGACCAGGAAGACTTCTACGGCCCGGTCACCATCTACCGGGCGATGGAGCAGCACGACGCGAACAACCTGAACTTCCTGGTGGTCGGTCCGTGGAACCACGGCGGTTGGGGCGGGACAGGGAAGACACTCGGACCGATCGAGTTCGGCAGCAACACCGGCGACTACTACCGCCAGTCACTGCAGCGCCCGTTCTTCGCCTGTCATCTCAAGGGGGCGACCGATGGTTGCACCCCGGCTGAAGCAACGCTCTTCCGGGCCGGGGAGAACCAGTGGGTGAGCACCACGTCCTTCCCGCGCCGCGACGGCGTCACGCCGACGCCAATCTACACTGCGGCCTCAGGCGCACTCTCCTTCGCGGCACCGATGGCCACCGCCGCTGCGGACTCCTTCGTCGCCGACCCCGCCAACCCGGTACCGTATCGTCGTCGCCCGATCCAGCCGACCTATGGTCCCGGGTCGCAGTGGCGTGCTTGGCTCACCGAGGACCAGCGCTTCGTCGACCATCGCCCCGACGTCCTGACCTGGCAGACTGGTGTCCTCGGTGCGCCGGTCACCATCAGCGGCGAGATCATCGCCACGCTCTACGCGTCGACCAACCAGAGCGACGCCGACTGGGTCGTCAAGCTGATCGACGTCTATCCGGATTCGCTGCCGTCGCCGATGGGTGGATTCCAGTTCATGGTTGCCAACGACGTGCTCCGCGGCCGCTACCTCGATTCGTTCGAGAAGCCACGGCCGCTCGTGCCGAACCGGGTCGAGCGGTTTACGGTGGACCTGCACACGCAGGAGTACACCTTCAAGCCGGGTCACCGGATCATGGTGCAGATCCAGAGCAGCTGGTTCCCGCTGATCGACCGCAACCCACAGCGCTACGTCCCCAACATCTTCAACGCCACCGCCGCCGATTTCCGGAAGGCCGTCCATGCGGTGCAGCGCTCGGCGCGGTGGCCGACGCACGTGACGTTGCCGATCGTGCGGTAACTCCGCCGCACGGCGCCGTGCTGGCGCAGCATGCTGCGCCCATACCGATGCGTGGGGCGCAGCATGCTGCGCCCCGACACCGTGAGATCAGCGCGCGCGGGCTGATATCCGGATTACCCCGCCCGCACCCAGCGGAAGACTTCGCGGAACGTCGGCTTCTTGCCGTACATCAGGATGCCCGTGCGGTAGATCCGCCCGGCAATCCAGACCACTGCCAGCAGGGCACCGACCATGATGACCAGGGAGAGCGCCAGCTGGGCCAGCGGGACTGACGACATCGACCAGCGCACCGGCATCACGAACGGGGCCGTGAACGGGATCAGGGAGAGCGTCGTGCCGAGCCCACCAGAGGGATCCTTGATCACGGCGAAGACCCCGAAGAAGCCGACCATGATCACCATGATCACGCCGGAGATCGCTTGCTGCGCCTCTTGCGTGGAGTTCACCATCGAGCCGACCGCCGCGAAGAGTGCCCCGAAGAGGAGAAAGCCGAGACCGAAGTAGGTCAGGAAGACCAGCAGCAGATCGGTCGGGATCGAGGGGATCGGCAGCGACTGCATCGTCTCGACCGGCACCTTGAGGAGTCCGGCGAGCACGGTGCGGTTCTGCCCCACCAGATAGACGGTGCCAACCCAGATCGACATCTGCAACAACCCGACCGCCCCGACGCCGAGCACCTTGCCGAGGAGCATCTGGAAAGGGCGGAGCGAGGAGGCGAGGATCTCCATGATGCGCGAGGTCTTCTCCTCGATCACCGACATCATCGTCTGCTGGCCGAAGAGCACCACCGAGATGTAGAGCAGGAAGCCCATTACGTAGGCCAGCAGGAACGAGGCCTCACCGCTCTCGCCGGTCGGCTTTCCATCGGACACCTTGATGGTCGTCAGCTCGGCGGGCCGTGTCGCAGCCGTCACCACACCGGCATCGACACCGGCGCGCTCGAGGCGCGTCCCCACGATGACGGACGAGATCGCCCGGCGCAGCTCACCCATCGTCTCGAACGAGGAGACATTGGTGCCGAAGTACTCAACCTGACCCGCCGCCAGCGTCGCCTCGGGGAGAATCAGGACGCCGTCAAGCGGTTCCGCCACTTCGCGTGAGGTGCGCACCAGCAAGGAATCGCGGGCAGCGGTGACGTCGCCGGGGCGCTGCACGTGCTCGATCGCGTACTTCGGCAGCGTGCCATTCTTGAAGGTCGGCTTCTGAAGCGCGGCGACGATACCCGCGCCGGTGCCATCACGCGTCGCATCAACCACCGCGATCCGCGTGGTCCGGTCGGTCCCCTGCATCATCAACGCCGGCACCACCATCGCGAACACCATCAGCAAGGGAAGGCCCAGCGTGGCCAGGATGAAGGCCTTGGTGCGGACGCGCTCAACGAACTCGCGCCGGATGACCGCAAAGATCTTGTTCATGCGGCCTCCGCATTGGCCGGGGCGACGGCCGCGTTGCCCACCTTGGCAATGAAGATGGACTGCAACGACGGCTCGACGATCTCGAAGCGACTCAAGCCGACCCCCTCGCGCACCAGTGCGTGCAGCAGCGCCTCCGGATCGGCCCCCTCGGCCATCTGCAGGTCGGCCGAGGCACCGTAGTCATCGATCGACGCAACCAGACGCCGATCGGCCAGCACTCGAGCCGCCTTCTCGCGGTCATGGGTGAAGCCGAGCGCCACATGACGCCCGCCAAAGCCCGCCTTGATCTGCTGCAGCGAGCCATCGACCACCTTCTCCCCGCGGGCGATGATCACGATGTGATCGCACATCCGCTCGGCCTGCTCCATGATATGGGTCGAGAAGAGCACGGTGACCCCCGACTTGGCGAGATCGATCACCACATCCTTCATCACCTGGGAGTTGACCGGGTCGAGCCCCGAAAACGGCTCGTCGAGCACCACCAGCTCGGGGTCGTGGAGCAGTGACCCCGCGAACTGGACCTTCTGCTGCATCCCCTTGGAGAGGTCCTCGACCTTCTTCTTGGCCCAATCGGCGATACCGAGTCGGTCGAGCCACTTGGCGGCACGCCGCTTCGCCTCGCTCCGGGCAATCCCCTTCACTTCGCCGAAGAAGACCAGGTGATCGAGCACCTGCATCTTCTTGTAGAGGCCGCGCTCCTCGGGGAGGAAACCGATCCGGGCGGAGAGGTCGCGCCCCTTCCGGTCGGAGCCGAAGAGGGAAATGGCACCCTCGTCCGGCTCGATAATGTCCATCAGCATCCGGATGGAGGTGGACTTCCCGGCCCCGTTGGGGCCGAGGAGGCCGAAAATGCCCCCGGTGGGGACCTCGAAGGAGAGATGCTTCACGGCGACGTGCCCCGAGAAGCGCTTGGTGACGTTGTCGAAGCGAACAGCGGCAGGTGCCACGAAATACTCCGGTTGGGAGACGGGGGACCTTACTGCATCAAGGTGTGGGGGGTTTCAACATTGAAACGGGTGAACGGTGAACGGTGAACGAGCCTAGGCAATTGTCATCCTGAGCGGAGCCCCGCCCCCGCAGGGCGGCTGGGCGCAGTCGAAGGACCTCCTGCGCATAGTCGGCGTGTAGTCGTGCGATACGGAGCTCGGGGGTGCTCGGCTCGTTCGAGGGGAGGCCGTCAACCGTCGGCTCGCGAACGCACGCTGCGCGTGCGGCGATCCTCCTCTGACGGCCCCCTCGTACCTCACGTCACCCCTCACCCCAACAGCCGTCTCGCCAACACCGTCCGCTGGACCGCCGTCGCGCCCAGGACCACGATCCACCCCCAGGCCAACCATTCGATCTGCCCCGGGAAGAGCGCGAAGAGCGCGTACGCGATGGTCGTCTCCCCCGCCTCGGCGTAGCCGGGGGTCAACTGGAGGCTCCGGTCATTGCCACGCAACTGCGCCTTCTCCCGTTCCAGAATCGAGGAGAGGGCCAGCACCGTGGTGCCGCAGAGGACATAACCGGTGAGGATGAGGAGGAAGAGGGTGGCGTGCTGGGTGTGGAGCATGCCAAAGCCGACCGCCATCGCCGAATAGGCCGCCATGTCGAGCGTCATGTCGAGATAGCCGCCGAAGTCGGTCGCGGTGCCTCCCGCGCGGGCGACCACGCCGTCGAGGCCATCGAGCAGCCGGGAGACCAGCCAGAGCAGCACGCCGGGAACGGCAT
>JBBRGR010000183.1:0-5115 GCA_038223815.1 Gemmatimonadales bacterium | reverse complement strand
GACCCGCCCTACCTGACCCAGGATGACGAGGGCGGGTCTGCCGACGAGCGCTTCCTCGGACGATGGATCCTCGAGGGCTCAAAGCCTGGCGCGGCTGCCGCGGCGACCTGGCTCTCGCACCGGGTGATTCCGCTCGACCAGCGGGGGTACGGCACGATCATCGCCCAGGCCGTGCGCGGTGCCCACAGGCTCTACAGCGCACTCGACGTGCCGGGTGTGGTCCGATTGCCGCTCCCCGACTTGTCCGTGGTAAACTGGATCATGACCGACGCGCGGCAGCCCGGGATTGCGTCGCTCAACGGACTCAATGATGCCGTCTATCGTGCCCTGTCGCCCCGGGAGCAGTCGCCCGCGGAGCCGTCGCCAAGCTACTACATCACGCGGACGCGTCTGCACGCGCCGGCCGCCGATGGCATTGTCCTGCCACTCCTCGCGGCGATCGGCGTCCCGGTGGAGGAGTGGCAGCAGGAGGGGTTGGTGGTGTTGCGTGCTGTGGTCATGTCGCCGTTTCTGGCGGATCCACCCGGCACCACCGATCACTGCGCCGGCTTGGTCGCCGCACTGCTGGCGGCAGCCGCAGACTTCAGCGAAAGAGCGGCGTTGCCGGCGGTGTGACGCCGAGCCACTGGCAGATCACCGGAAAGAGATCCACGGTGCGAAGCGGGCCGTCGGGGAGCGGCCGGTTGCTCCACGCCGGGGTCAGCATGTGCCCGGCAATGAGCGAGCCATGCCCGGACTTGTGCTCTGGGTATTCCCATGCCTCGCGGAAGTCCCAGCCTTCGGCGGCCGCGATCACGAGGTCGCCGGTGCGCGGCGCCTGGAACTGATCGAGCAGCGACACTGGGGCGTCGGGGAAGGGACCATCCATCGTGCGGGCGAGCCACTCGCGATCGTTGTGCGCGGCATCGCCGCCGATCTGCAGCGGGTCGCCGGTGACGCGCTGGTAGTGGATGGTCTCATGGTCGCGGCGCAGGATCGCCTCGCCTGCGCGCGACGCCACGGTGACTCCACCCTCGTCGTGTTCCCCGGCAATGAGCGCGATCGCCGCCTCGGCCGTCAGCGCGGCCACGGCGTCGCCAGAGATGCCGAGGACGGCGCCCCGCCGGAGGGTGGTGAGTGAATGGCGGGTGGTGCGCGGGCGATCGGGTTCGATGTACAGCGCGGCCTGCGCGTTGCCGGCCACCATGACCGCAACGTGCGGATCTCGGGTCCAGAGCACCGGATGCGCGAGCGCGCGGGCCTGGCGCGCACGGAACCAGGTCGCGAGGTCGAGGTGGCCGTGGACCGGGGCGGCACCATGGTCGCTGACGATCATGATGAGGGTCTCGTCGAGGCGTCCCAGCGCACGCAGGCGTTCGGTCATGGCGCCGATGGTCGCATCGACCTTCCGGAGCGAGTCGAGGACGCGCGTGGCGTCTGGCGTGGCCGCGTGCGTGTGCCCATCGACCGCGGGGAACTGCGCGAAGCAGAAGCGCCAGTCGCCGTCGGCGAGTGCCAGCAGTTCCTTCGCGACGGCGTCATCGCCCGGCTGATGATTCTCGGTGTAGTGTGACATGGTGCCCCAGAACTTCCGGGCGCGCTGAATCCGGTTTGCCTCGGGGGCCAGGCCGCGCGTCACCATCGAGAAGATCGCGACCGACTCGGGCACCAGCTCGAAGATGGTGGTCACGTCGGGCGCGATGTCGCGATCGAGATGCCCGGCCTGCCAGCCGCAGTAGGAGCGCACCGCGTCGCGGTCGGTCCACCAGCGACCCCGGTACGCCGTGCGGTCGAGCCAGCGGATCGAGGGGACGTTGCAGCGCCCGGGAAGCGCGCCGGTCAGAAAGGGCAGGTAGGCCACACTGGTCGTGGACGGAAACGCGGTGGCTGCGCGTGTCCGGGTCCCGGCCGCCGTGAGCGCCGCAAGGTGGGGCAGGTGGCCGGCGGCGAGCTCACGCTCGGCAACGTCGGCACGGAGGCCGTCGATCAGGAGAAGGAGGACGCGGTGCACGGCGGGGATTCTAACCGGGAGCGCCTGGAGGGGCGAGGCACGCCTCGCCCCTTTCCAACCACCGACGGGCTGCAACGCAAAACGGCCCCCAGTTGGGGGGCCGTCCGGGCTGCGAAGCGCGACGGGCTTATGCCGACCGGCGCTTTCGACGCGACGCGGCCATCCCGGCCAAACCGGTCGCGAGCAACGTCATCGTGGCCGGCTCTGGCACGACATCGCCGGGGTTGCCCGGGACGTCGGAACCTAGGGTGACGTCATCGAAGACGATCTGATTGGCGACTCCGCCCCAAGCGACCGACTTGGCGGTCCCGACAAAGGTCGAACCCGCTGCGACGAAGGAGCAAAAGTCTGCCTGATAGATGCCAACATCACAGGTGGATGGGGTCACACCGAGCACCAGGGTCGTCAGGAGGTTGCCGCTGCCATTCACGTCGTCCCACACGGTGACGTTGCCGCCTTGATTGACCGCCGAGTAGAGGAACGAGAAGCCGCCCGTGAAACCGGCGGAGACGTTCATGAAGGTCTCGGTGCCAGCGAGCCAGAAGAGGCCGGTCCGGGCGGAGTTCGGGTCACCGAGCCCGCCGCGCGAGGTATTGGAGCACAGGGCCCCCGGAGTGTTGAGGCAAATGCCAAGTGCATTGTTGGTGAACGAAATCCCGTAATTGGTTCCAGACGTGCCGTCGCCGCTCACGCCACCGTTGTAGAAACCGCCGACCGTGGCGTAATCGTTGGGGGTCGGATGCGTCGAATTGACGCCTTCGAAGGTGAGGATTTGGGCGGATGCTGCTGCCGGGATAGCGAGGAGCAGGAGCATGGACGCTGCGAACTTGCGCACAAGGGGCCTCATGGGGTAGCGGGACGACTTATTGGGAATTGACTTACGTCAGAATCTCTAGTTCCGTGCCCCGAAGGGTCGACCGGGATCGAGTGTTTGTGAGATCGCCAAGTGGTTGTACTGCAACATTTTGCAAGAAGTCCCATCCACCGAACCCAACGCTGACGCCTCATTTGCGGCGTGACCTGTGGCACCCAGTCCACAGGACCATCCAACAGTTCTGGCCGACCCGGTGTCCTGCCAGGGTCGCTATACTCTTGCCCTACTCTCCGCATTGGAGTCCCCATGACGCACCCTTCCGCTCGACGGCCTTGGAGGGGTTGGCCGATGATCGTCGGCTTGCTGGTCGCTGCCTGTGTGCAGCGGTTCGAGGAGCGGAACACTGACCAGAGCGCTGCGGTCGCGACCGCACGCGCCGACTCCGCGGCCAAGGCCGCAGTGGTCGAGGCAACGGCACTCCGGGACTCGGCACAGGTCACCCTCGCCACGCTGCTGAAGAACCCGGCCAGCGCCGTCTTCGACCGCGTGGTGGTGATGCAGCCGCCGGCTGTCGGTGACCGACTGCCACCGATGGTGGTCTGCGGAGTGATCAACGGCAAGCCTGGGCTCGGCGGGAGATCGACCCCGACGCGTTTCGTCTACCAGACGAAGTTCGCGCTCTTCGTCGAGGAAGCCGCGACCCGCCAGGCGTTCGGGGAGCTGGTCGGGCGGACGTGCGGGGCACCGGGTGCGCGGGTCGTGGTGCCGTAGCGGGCTGGCGGCTCGGGCATTGCTGGACAACTCACGCAGGATTGCAGAGGGGCAGTGATGACTCGATTGACGATGCGCGCAGTGCCGGCCTTGGTCGCCGCGCTCTTGGCTACCATGGCCACGACGCCACTCGCGGCGCAGACCACTCTCGCGGCGGGGGCGTTGCAGGTCACCCTCAGTCGACAGGGCACCCTCACCGCACTCCGCAACATTGCGTCGGGCACGAACTACTTGCATCCCGCGCAACCGGCACCGCTCCTGACGCTGGTCAGCGGTGGCAAGCGCCTCCTTCCCACCGCGCTGGCCGTCGCGACCAATCGCGCGGCCAAGCTGCTGACCCTGCACTATGCCCCCGCCGGTGTCCGCATCGTCGTCCGTGCCCGGGAGACGCCCACGCACCTGGCGTTCGACATCGTCAGCGCCGTCCCTGCGGGAAAGGTCGAAGCAGTGATCTGGGGGCCGTACCCGACCACCATCAGCAGGACGATTGGTGAGGTGATCGGCGTGGTCCGCGACGGGACGGTCTCCGTGGGCTTGCAGGTTCTCAATGCCAAGACCCTTGGCGGCGACCTTCCGAACAACGAGGGGAGCACCTGGGCGCGGGGAATCGCGGCCGTCAACATTCCTGGCGGGAGCGCCATCCAGGCCTACGCCATCAATCGCGCGCGTGAACGCCGCGTGGATGCCTGGGGCGGGACGCGAAAGAACATGCCGGTCACGCCGATTCCGGGCGAGACGGTGGTCGGCAGCAGCATCGCCCTGTTCACGTCGGCCGAGGCGGAAACGCTTGATCGGTTGGAACGGATCGGGCTGGCCGAGGGATTGCCGCATCCGACCATCGACGGGGTGTGGTTCCCGAAATCAACGCTCTTCGGGCGGTCCTACCTGATCTCGTCGTTCGGCGAGACCGAGGTGGACGAGATGCTCGGTTACACGAAGCGGGCGGGGCTCTACTCGTTGTATCACGAAGGCCCGTTCAGCAGCTGGGGGCACTTCCTGCTGTCGGAGCGCCAGTTCCCCAACGGTCGCGCCGGGATGCGCATCGCGGTCGAGAAGGCACACGCCGCGGGGCTGCACCTCGGCGTGCATACGCTGACCAACTTCATCAACACCAACGACCCGTACGTGACCCCGGTGCCCGACGACCGGCTCAGCGTCACGGGGTTGTCGCGATTGGTGCAGGCGGTGGACGCGGTGCAGCGCGAGATCGAGGTCGCGTCGCCGGAGTACTTCAACGACGAGAAGGAAAACCACCTGCACACGGTGAAGATCGGTCGCGAGCTGATCCAGTACCGCGCGGTCACGGCGACGGCGCCCTACCGCTTGCTGGATGCGCAGCGCGGGGCCTTCGGGACGACGGCCGCGGCGCACCCTGCGGGCGAGACCGTGGGGAAGCTGTTCGATCATCCCTACAAGGTCTTCTTCCCGAATTATCTGCTGCAGCGCGAGGTCGCCAGGAACCTCGCCGACTTCCTCAACGAGACTGGCGTCGATCACATCGACTTCGACGGACACGAGGGGGCGCTTGCCTCGGGGCAGG
>JBBRGR010000182.1:0-5130 GCA_038223815.1 Gemmatimonadales bacterium | reverse complement strand
TCCCCCCGGTCGCCTCGATCTCGATGGCGGAGCGCGCCTGGCGGGCCCGGGTGGCCCAGTCGCGGACGGTCGCTGGCGTCTGGTTGTCGATCAGCAGCCGCGTGGCCCCGGCGGCCAGTGCCTCGTCCAGCTGGCCGAGCGATTCGACCTCGACCTGGAGCCCGGTCACGCCCGCCGCCCGGGCCTCGGCAAGCGCCTCGGCGAGGGTGCGGCCAGCGGCGCGGAGCCCCTGCCAGTGGTTGTCCTTCACCATCACGGTGTGTTCGAGATCCATCCGATGGAGCGCCCCACCACCGGCCAGGACCGCATGGATCTCGAAGGTCCGCAGCCCTGGCGTCGTCTTGCGCGTGTGGAGCACCCGACACCCGGTTCCCGCGACCGCGTCCACGTAGTGCCGGGTCATGGTCGCGATGCCGCAGGCCCGTTGCAGCAGATTGAGCAACGGGCGTTCCGCACGGAGGAGAGTGCGGAGAGGGCCCTGCAGCGTGCCGAGCACGGTGTCGCCCGGGAGCATGCCGCCGTCCCGTGCGTCCCATCGGGCAGGCTCCAGGCCACATGCCGCCACGACAGCACCCGCATACACGAGCCCGGCGACCACGAGCGGTGCGCGTACCTCGACCACGGCCACGCCGGATTGGGCCGCACCGATGGTGACCTGCGAGGTGATGTCCACCGCGCCATCTTCGGCGAGCGCGAGTGCCGCGACCCGGGCCGCATCGGCGGCGACGACGCGGGGATCCCGCGGATCAGGCACCGAGCGCCACCATGCGATCAATCGCGAGCTTGGCGCGTGTGCGGATGGCCGCGGGGACGTCGATGGCGTGCTGGCGATGCACCAGGGCCTCGCGCACGGAGTGGAGCGTGATCGTCTTCATGTAGGCGCACTCTGCGGTGCGGTCTGCCGCGACGAAGCGCTTGGTCGGCGCCATCTGCTCCATCCGGTGAATGATCCCCGTCTCCGTCGCGATGATGAAGGTGTCGGCCGCGAGCGATTGGGTGAGCTGGATCATCCCCTCGGTCGAGGCGATGTGGATGCCTTCAGGCGGCAGGTCGCCATCAGCCATCCGGTAGAGGAGGCGCGAGGCACAGCCACACTCCGGATGCACCAGCACTTCGGCGCCGGGGTGTGCCGCGCGCGCGGCCTCGAGGTTCTCGATATCGATGCCGGCATGCACGTGACACTCACCCATCCAGATCTCGACTCGGCGATGCGGCCGCATCCGCCGCACATGCGCGCCAAGGAACATGTCAGGGAGGAACAGAATGCCCTGCTCCTCGGGGATCGCGTCAATCACGTCGAGCACGTTGCCGCTGGTGCAGCAGTAGTCGAGCTCGGCTTTCACCGCGGCGGTGGTGTTGACGTATCCCACGGCGACATGGTCAGGAAAATCCTGACGCCAGCCCCGCACCTCTTCCGGCGTGATCGTGTCGGCGAGTGAGCAGCCCGCGTCGAGGTCGGGGAGCAGCACCAGCTTGTCCGGCACGAGGATCTTGGCGGTCTCTGCCATGAAGTGCACGCCGCAGAAGACGATCACATCCTCCGACACCCCCGCGGCGCGACGCGAGAGGCCGAGCGAGTCGCCCACGAAATGCGCCACATCCTGGACCTCGGCGCGCTGGTAGTTGTGCGCCAGGAGGATCGCGTTCTGCGCGGAGGCGAGGGCACGGATCTCGGCTTGCAGTGCGGCGATCGTCTCGGGCGAGTCGGTGCTGGCCTCGATCACAGGGAGGGCCTTGCTCACTCGGAACTCCGGGGGTTCGGGAAATCCGTACGACGGTGACCGCCACGACTTTCGCGACGGCGGCGCGCATCACGCGCGATCAGCGCGGCAACGCGGATCTGGTCGGCGACATGCCACGCCCCATCCGGCACGGCGCCGAGCAGGTCGGCAAATGCCAGTTCGGCCTCGGCCAGTCCGCCCTCGGTCCGGAGCACGCCCACGTCGCGCGTCATCCGCTGCCGCATGGTCGTCAGGAGGGCCATGCCTTCCTGCACCGGACCGAAGTCGGCGTCGTTGGGGGCCGGAGCGAACGACGCAGGCTGCCAGGTGGCATCCACCAAGGTCCGGATCACGGCGCGCCCGGCACGGTCGGCAAAGACGAGCCCTTCCAGCAGCGAGTTGGACGCGAGCCGATTGGCGCCATGCACACCGGTCTGCGCGCATTCGCCCACGGCCCAGAGCCCGGGCAGGGTGGTGCCGCCATCGAGGTCGGTCCGGATCCCGCCCATCGCGTAGTGCATGGCCGGTGCGATCGGCAGCAGGTCGCCGGACAACGACAGGCCGTGCCGCGCCGCCAGGGCGGCAACCCCGGGAAAGCGTCCCTCGACATCGGCCACATGCCGTGCATCGAGGAAGGCGTCGTGGCGGATCGCGCGAGTTGCCACGGCGCGCGCCACGATGTCTCGGGGCGCCAGCTCCCCGCGAGGGTCTGCATCAAACGTGAAGCGCCGTCCCGCGGCATCCACCAGCCATGCGCCGGCCCCCCGCAGCGCCTCGGTGAGCAGCGGCGCTGGATTGACGCCCGCCACGGCGAGCGCGGTCGGGTGGAACTGGAGGAACTCGATGTGGCGCAACTCGGCGCCGATCGCATGGGCGAGGGCCCAGCCATCGCCCGTGGCCACCGGAGGATTGGTGGTCACCTCGAAGAGTTGCCCCACGCCCCCAGTCGCGAGGATCACGGCTGGGGCAGTGACCGCCGTCGCTTCGCCATCGGCATCAAGGAGAATGGCGCCCGCGACCCGGCCGTCCTGCACGACGAGCCGCCGGACTCGTACCGACTCGCGCAGTTCAATCCGTGGATCCGCACGGACCACGCGACTGAGCGCCGCCACGAGGGCGGCGCCGGTGCGGTCGCCCTCCGCGTGAATGATGCGCGCATGCGAGTGGGCCGCCTCGAGGCCGAAGCGAAGCGTGCCGTCGGGAGCGCGATCAAATTCGGCGCCGAGGCCGAGCAATTCACGAATGCGATCGGGACCCTCGTGGACGAGAATGTCGACGGCCGCGGGGTCGGTGAGTCCATCGGAGGCGGCGATCGTATCGGCCGCATGCGACGCGGGGGAATCGCCGACGCCCATGGCGACCGCGATTCCCCCTTGCGCCCATGCCGTGTTCGAATCGGCCAGTGTCCCCTTGGTCACCAGCAGGACATCGTGTCCCTCGGAGGCAAGGCGCCATGCGGACCAGAGCCCGGCGATGCCGGTGCCGACAACGAGGGGACGGCGCACCCGCTCAGGGCGCCTTCGCCGCTCGTATCGCCGAGGTCAGCGCCGGCACCACTTCGAAGAGGTCGCCGACGATGCCGAAGTCGGCCACCTTGAAGATCGGCGCATCCTTGTCGCGATTGATCGCGACGATCGTGCGCGCGGTCCGCATCCCGGCGAGGTGCTGGATCGCCCCCGACACGCCGATGGCGATGTAGAGCTCGGGCGCGACGGTCTTGCCGGTCTGGCCGACCTGGGCGCCATGCTCGATCCATCCGGCATCCACCACGGCGCGCGAGGCGCCGACGGCCGCTTCGCCCCCAAACGCCGCCGCCAGGTCTTCCAGCATGGCAAAGTGTTGCGGCTCGCCGAGGCCGCGGCCACCGGCGATCACCACACGCGCCTCGGCAACATCGAGCGCCGCCTTCGCGGGCGCCGCGATGCCCGTGACCGCAAGGCGGGACGTGAACGCCGGCACCGCGAGCGACTCCACCGCTCCCGCCTGTCCTGAGGCGACGGCCGGATACGCCCCCGGACGGACGGCAATCACTGGCGTTCCGGCGAGGTCCAGCGTCTGGATCGCCTTGCCCGCGTAGACCGGACGCACCACCCGAATCGCACCATTCGGAGCGCTCACCGCGGTGACGTCCATCCCGCACGGGGCGCCGATCGCTGCGGCGATGCGTGGCGCCAGATCCTTGCCGGTCGCGGTCGCCGCGACGAGCACCGCGGCGTACTGGCCCGAGACGGATTGGACCGTGGCGACGATCGCGTCCGGGGAATAGTGGGCGAAGCCGTCGTGCGTGGCGGTCAGCACGCGATCCGCGCCCGCCGAGCCGAGGCTGTCCACGCCGGTCACCGGTCCGGTTCCACACACCAGCGCGTCCACGCGACCCCCGGAGGCATCCGCGAGTTGCCGTGCTGCCGCGAGCAATTCGTGGGCACCTTTCCGGATCCCCCCACCACGCTGTTCGATCACACAGAGCAGGTCGGCCATGATCAGAGCACCTTCGCGTCGTTGGTGAGTGCCGCGATGAGCGCAGGGACCGCGGCCGCGCCCTCCCCCACGATCCGGCCCGCCGCGCGCTCGGGCGGCAATGCCAGCGCGACCACGGTGACCTGCGAGGCGCCAGCGACGGTGGGCACCACATCGAGCGGCTTCTTCTTCGCGGACATGATTCCCTTCAACCCCGGAAGGCGCGGCGTGTTCAATCCCTTGTCGCAGGTGAAGACCGCCGGGAGCGCGCAGTGTGCCGACTCGACGCCACCCTCGACTTCGCGCGTCACCTTCGCCACCCCAGCCTCCACCGCAAGCGTGGTGATCGCGGTGGCGCAGGGCAGCCCGAGGAGTTCCGCCACCATCGCACCGGTCTGCTGGCCATAGTCATCGACGGCGAGCTTGCCGAAGAGGATCAGGTCGTAGCCGCCGTCGCGGAGATGGTCGGCGAGGACCCGCGCATTGGCCAGTCCGTCGGGTGATGGGGCCCCCTGGAGGTGCACGGCGCGGTCCACGCCCATCGCGAGTGCCGTGCGCAGCGTTTCCTGCACCGGGTCAGCCCCGAAGGCCACGACCACCGTCTCGCCGGTGCCCGCCGCCTCGCGCAACGCGATCGCCGCCTCGAGGGCGTACTCGTCATACGGATTGGGGACGAACTTCACCCCGGCTTCATCGATGGCAACACCGCTCGGCCCGATCGCGATCTTGGCAGTCGTGTCGGGCACGCGGCGGAGGCAGATGGCGATCTTCATGAATGAACTCTCACCCAAGCGTGAATCAGTGTATCGATGATCGATCATCGATCAGTAGGCGGCGATCCCCGTAATCTCCTGCCCCAGAATCAGCGAATGCATATCATGCGTCCCCTCATACGTGTAGACACTCTCGAGATTCGCCATGTGACGCATCGAGTGGTACTCCACGAGGATGC
>JBBRGR010000181.1:0-5136 GCA_038223815.1 Gemmatimonadales bacterium | reverse complement strand
TGGCCGGACGATCCAACAGGAGGTCCGCGATCCCGCCCAGGCCGATCACGGCCAGCGCCGCCATCACGAGCATGTCCAGCGCAGCAGGGGAGTGGTCGAGCTCGTCTTCCGGAAAAAGTGGCATCCGGCAAATGTCGGAGTGTCACCTCTCCACCACAAGCGGGACATCTGCCGGATGGTGGGTCCGCACGTCTCGGGAGAGCTTGCGAACACGAGGCAGAGGCCAGCACCACCGTGGTGTCCTGGCCTGCCTGCCCAACCCGGAGATCCCGATGCTTGCCAACCTGATGCCTGATCCGCTGCACGCGGCGATTGTCCATCTTCCCATTGCCCTGGCCGTGCTGCTCCCACTCTTTGCCATTGGGGCGCTGATCGCCGTCCGTCGTGGCGCCGCCCCGCGGTACGCCTGGGGGATAACCATCGCGATGACGGTCGTGCTGGCAGGGAGTGCCTTGGCTGCGAAGGAAACGGGGGAGGACGGGGAGGAGCGGGTTGAACGTTTGGTTCCCACCGCCGCGCTTGAAGCCCACGAAGAGGCAGCCGACCGATTTGTCGTCGTCGTGCTGGCTGTCCTCGCGGTCAGCCTGGTCGGACTCCGGTCCGATCGGCTGGGTTCGGCAGGTCGCCTGGTCGCCACCGCTGGGACGCTGGTCGTCCTCGCCGCGGGCTACTCGGTGGGCAAGGCCGGAGGCGAACTGGTCTACCAGCATGGGGCCGCGGCCGCCTATGCCACGGGTGCGGTGGGGGGGGTGAACGGTGAACGGTGAACGGTGGACCGCCCACGTGCCCCCGTGACATTCCCGACCTCCGGAGTCATATTACTTCATGCGCGTGACAACGTGGACAGAATACTCCCTGATCATCTCGCTCCACCTCGCCCGGCGGCGCCGAGACGGCGCCCGCGCCATTGCGGCGCGCGAGCTGGCCGAGCTGGAGAAATTGCCGCCGGATTACGTCGAACAGATTCTCCTGCGACTCCGTCGCGGTGGGCTGGTCGATTCGATTCGCGGGGCGAAGGGCGGGTATCTCCTCGCGCGTGACCCCGAGGGGATCACGGTGCACGACGTGATGACCGCCTCCGAGCACCAGACCTTCGAAATGAACTGCGCCACGCATCCCGTCAACGCCGAGCGCTGCGCCCCGACCACGGCCTGTTCGATCCGACCGGTGTGGCTCGCGTTGCAGAGCCGAATCGACGAATTGCTCCGCTCGATTTCTCTGGCGGACCTGCTCCAGAACGAGCCTCAGGTGCAGGCGCTGGTCGTACTGCAGCCCACGCCGTGACCCCGGCGGCGCGCGACGCCGCGTTGGTGCCATGACCCCACTCACAGCCGCCGAACTGCAGCGCTATGCACGCCACCTCACCCTTCCTGAAGTGGGCGTGGCAGGGCAGGAGCGGCTGCGTGCGGCGCGGATTCTCTTGATCGGTGCGGGTGGGCTCGGCTCGCCCGCCGCGCTCTACCTGGCCGCGGCGGGGATCGGCGTGTTGGGCATCGTGGACGCTGACGTGATCGATGCCTCCAATCTGCAGCGGCAGATCCTCCACGACACCCCCTCCATCGGTCGACCCAAGGTGGAGTCGGCCAAGGCGCGACTCGAGGCACTGAATCCCTTTGTGCAGGTGGTGCCACACCCGCATCGGTTGACCGCGGCCAACGCGCGGGCGATCATCGCCGACTATGACCTGGTGATCGACGGCAGTGACAATTTTCCCACCCGCTACCTCGTCAATGATGCCTGCGTGCTCGAAGGGAAGCCGTTTGTCTATGGCAGCATCTTCCGATTCGATGGTCAGCTTTCCTTGTTCGGGGCCCCTGGTGGGCCGTGCTATCGCTGTCTCTTTGCGGAGCCGCCGGCGCCCGAACTGGTGCCCAGTTGTGTGGAAGCGGGCGTGCTGGGGGTCCTCCCGGGGCTGATTGGCACCCTGCAGGCCCTCGAGGCGATCAAGTGGGTGCTTGGCGTGGGGACGCCCGCGGTCGGCCGCCTGCTCCTGCTGAACGCGCTGGAGCTCCGGGTGCGGGAGATCGCCATCGCCCGTGACCCGGCCTGCGTCGTGTGCGGGGACCAGCCGTCGGTGCGTGCGCTGGTGGACTACGATGCGTTCTGTGGTGTGACGCCACTGACGGCGGCGTTTGAGGCGGGCGAGATCGAGCCCTCGGCCCTGGCCGCAACGCTGGGGGGCGGTGTGCTCCCGCTGCTGCTCGATGTCCGGGAAGATTGGGAAGTGGCGATTGCGGTGATTCCGGGGTCGTTGGTCCTTCCCTTGGGGGAGCTTCCGGAGCGGCTCCGCGCGTTGCCAACCGACCGACCGATCGTCACGGTGTGTCACCATGGGCTGCGTTCCGCCACGGCACGCGACCTCCTGCTGCGGGCGGGGTTCCCGCATGTGACAAGCCTCGCCGGCGGGGTGGACGCCTGGGCGAGGCTCGTCGATCTGCAGATGGCGCGGTACTGACCGGCGAGGCCGGGTGCTGCGAGTGCCGAAGGGGGGACTCGAACCCCCACGGGCTTGCGCCCACTGCGCCCTGAACGCAGCGCGTCTACCAATTCCACCACTTCGGCGAGGCGCAAACCTAGTCCTATCGCGGCCCGAGCGTCAAGCAGCGTCCCCCATCGTCCGTTACTTTCTTTCGTGATGACTTCGAAGTCCACCACCCCGCCTCCCGCCACCAAGGCCCGGGTTTCCGTCGCGCGGAACCCCAAGGCCGCCTATGATTTTTTCATTCTGGATTCCCTCGAGGCCGGGATTGTCCTCACGGGAACCGAGGTGAAGTCACTCCGGCGCCGCGGGGCCTCGATCAAGGAAGCCTTCGCCCGGGTCTCCCGCGGCGAGGTCTGGCTCGAGGGGATGAACATCACGCCCTACGAGCAGGGGAACCGCTACAATCACGATCCCGTCCGTGGCCGCAAGCTGTTGCTCCATCGTCGGGAGATCGAGAAGCTGATCGGTGCCGTGGAACGCCAGGGACTCGCACTCATTCCCCTGGAACTCTACTTCCTCGGCGGTCGCGCCAAGATCCAGCTGGCGCTTGCCCGCGGCAAGAAGGCGCATGACAAGCGCGATACCTTGCGGAAGCAGGAGGCGAACCGCGAGATCGCGCGCACCGTCGCGTGGAAGGGCCGGCAGTGATGCGTCTCGTCGTGGTCGCCGCGCTGCTGCTCTCAACGACCGTCCCCCCGGCGCCGACGACGCTGCAGGTGAGTACGGCGCGCGGGGTCATCACCATTGCCCTGCAGCACCGGGCGGGCGAGGGACCGCAGCTCCCGCTCGCGCCCTTCGCGGCGGCGGTGGGTGGGAGCGTCGACCCCGGCGAATGGGTCGCGCTGGTGATCGGCGCAGCACGCTACCGGTTTCTGATCGGTACGCCGCTGGTGCACGATGGCACCGACCTGCGGCTGCTGCCGGCCATCAGTCGGCGACGCGGCGACAGCGTTTTCGTCCCGCTGGCGTTCGTTGCGGAAGTGCTCGCCGATCCCGCGCGCCGCACGTGGAGTTGGACCCCCAGCACCGCGACCCTGGTCGAGATTCCGCCTGGCACCCCGATCGCCGTGCGACCGGCGCGGACCACCACGGGCGCTGCGGAGCGGGCACGCTTTCCCGATGGGCTCCGGCCGGGGCACCACGTGACGATCGATCCAGGGCATGGCGGCACCGACCCGGGCAACCCGGGGATGTTCTTCCCGCGCGGCATGCGCGAGAAGGACGTCAATCTCGCGGTCTCGCTCCGGGTGCGCGATGAACTGGTGCGTCGCGGCGTCCGCGTGACAATGACCCGCACGACCGATACGCTCATCAACCTCTCGCATCGCGCCCCGCGCTATTGCGGTGGAAGCTGTGACCTCTTCGTCTCGGTCCACGTGAATTCGCTCGATCCGCGCGCCGGCTACCAGAATGTGCGGGGGTTCGAGACCTACTTCCTCGCCGATGCCAAGACCGCGGATGCCGCACGCGTCGCCAAGATGGAGAACGACGCCATCCGCTTTGACCTCCCCGAGGCGGAGGTCACCAGTCTCGGCAAGCTCGACTACATGTTGAAGGACCTGCAGACGAACGAATTCCTGCGCGAGTCGGCCCGGGCCTCCGAGCTGGTGCAATCCCACCTGCGCGAAGTGCACAGTGGCGGGGATCGCGGGGTCAAGCAGGCGGGCTTCGCGGTCCTGTCCACCGCGCGACGGCCGGCCATCCTGGTGGAGCTCGGCTACAGCACCAACCGCGCCGATGCCGAGTTGATGTCCACGGCGGAGGGACAGGCCGCGCTGGCTCGGAAGATCGCCGATGCGATCGTGGCGTACCTGCGCGAGTTCGATCGCCGGACCGGAGACGCCGAGCGCGGAGCCGAGCCGTGAGGCGTGCCGCCCCGCTGGCCGTGCTGCTGCTCCTCAGCGCCTGCACCTGGTCGAATTCGCTCTATCAGGCGCGCCGCCTCGCGGGCGAGGCGGAGCGGGCGGAGCGGGATGGTCGCCCCTTCGATGCTGAAGGCTTCTGGAGCCAGGCGGCCGTCAAGGCCGAGTCTGCGTTTGCGCGGCGGCGCACCGGGAGACCGGCGGCGGAGGCCCTCTGGGTGCGCGGGCGCGCTGCGGCCCGGCGACGGGATTGTGTCGCCGCGATCGCGGCATTCGATGCCTCCCGCGTCACGGCCCCGGACGCGCCCTGGCGCGAGCCGATGCTGCTCGAGTCCGGTCGGTGTCGGCAGGAACTGGGAGATCCCGTCGCGGCAGAGCAGTTCGCCGCGCTGTTCCAGAGCGCGGACGCCTCCCGGGGGCGCGAGGCCCGACTGCGGGCGGGGCACCTCGCCGTGCAAAGTGGGCAGTACGCCGAGGCCCTCTCGCTCCTCGCCGGCGAGGATACCATTCCGGCTCGCATCGATCGGGCGGTCGCGCTCGCCGCGCTGGACCGCACGGATGCCTCGCTGGCGGAGGTCGAGCCCCTGCTGCTGGCGGGTGACAGCACGGCCGCCTGGACGCCGTTGATCGAATTGCTCGCGCGGCAGGATACCGAGGACGCCGACCGCTTTCTGGGGCGCCTGGCCGAGCAGCCGACCGCCACGGAGGCACGGCGCTCCGAATGGCTCGCCGCCGCCATTCGTGGCGCCATCACGGTGGACCCGGTCGCCGCCGAGCGCCGCTTCACGATGC
>JBBRGR010000180.1:0-5143 GCA_038223815.1 Gemmatimonadales bacterium | reverse complement strand
GGTGCGGGACGCCCCGCCGACCGCGCGCATCACGCTCCCGGGGCGCGATCTGGGGGTGCCCGACGGCAACCGGAGCATCGTCGTGGGTATCGAGGCACGCGATGACCTCGGCATCGCCACCCTGACCCTCCGCGCCGTCACCGTCGCTGGCTCCGGCGAGCGCTTCTCCTTCCGTGAACAGGAGATTCCGGTGGTCGTGGAGCGTCTCGATCGGATGCACTGGCGTGCCAAGGCCACCTTGGCGCTTGCTCCACTCGGGCTCGAGCCTGGGGATATGGTGGTCTATCGCGCGGTGGTATCGGATGGGCGTCCGGGGGCGGTGCCAGTCGAATCCGATGCCTGGATCGTGGAAGTGCTCTCACCCGGGAGCATCGCGGCAGCTGGCTTCGCGATTGATCCCGAGCAGGACCGCTATGCACTCTCGCAGCAAATGGTGATTCTCAAGACGGAGCGCTTGCTGGCGCGGCGTGGGTCGCTGTCGGCCGAGGCGTTCGGCGATTTGGCTGCCGAGGTGGCCGTCGAGCAGCGGCGAGTGCGCTCGGAGTTCGTCTTCATGATGGGCGGCGAAGTGGAAGATGGGCACGACCACGACGTGAGTCCGACGGAACTCAACGAAGTGGCCGAGGCCGAGGCCGAAGATGAGCTCGCGGCGGGACGGCTGCAGAACGCTGGGCGACTTGCGATTCTGCGCGGCATCCGCTTCATGAGCCGAGCGGATCTGCTGCTCAACACGGCAAGCGTCGCCGACGCGCTGGTCGCGGAACGGCAGGCGCTGGTGGAGATCGAGAAGGCGTTTGCGCGGTCACGGATCATCCTGCGCGCCCTCACGCAACGCGAGCAACTCGACATGACCCGACGCCTCACCGGCGTTGTCGATGGTCGCGTTGGTATCACTCGGCCCACAGCCGCGGTCACCCCCGACCCGAAGGTGACTGCCACGCGACGGCTGCAGATGGCGATGGCCGCCCTGCGTGGTGACACGGGCACTGGTCCCGGTCGCGCGGCACAGGCGAATGCGTTGGCGGAGGCGAGTCTGCGGCTGGATCCTGGGAACACTGCGTTGCAGGATGTGGCCCGGCTGCTGACGGCGACGTCGTCGGCACTCTTGGCCGGTCGTGCGACGGGAGGCGCCGCGTTGCTGGATAGTGCGAGCGTGGCGCTGAATCGGGTCGTCCACAGCACCGTCCCGCGCACGCCCGGGGGCAGCACAGGACTGGAGGCTGCGCGGCTTCGGGGTGCCGCGATCGATGCCAGACGTCGACGCCCGGAGATGCCATGAGCGGGGCACGTGTCGCGCTCCGGATCGTCGCGATCGTCATCGCGGTGCTGGGCGCGATCGACCCCGCGGTGATCACGACGCGCCTTAGCCGACCCGAGGTGGCGCTCCTTGCGACGGACTCAGTGGCGGACCGTGCTCTGCTGGCGGCGGTGCGCCAGCGTCTGGACGGTGCATTCCGTGTCGTGACGGCACCCCTTCCCACCGTGGCAGCGACCGTGGTGGTTGGCGAGCGAATCCCGCTTCCCCAGTGGTCCGTGCAGGGACTGGTGATCGCCGTGGTCCCGCAGCACCCGGGGGGGCAGCTCTCCATCGAGTCGCTTGCGGTTCCTGCCGAGGCGCATCTCGAAGGGACGGTCGCGCTCTCCGCGGTCGTTCGCGTCCGTGGTGGGGCAGGGCAGTCCCTCAGCGTGCAGCTTCGGGACGGTGTGCCGCTGGTGCATCAGGACGTCCGAGTGGTGGCAGGGGAGGATGCACGGATACTCGTGTCCGTGCCGTATGCACCAACCCGAGCGGGAACGGTGGCGCTCCACCTGTCCGTCCGGCTCGGGGAGGGCGAGCGCGCGATCACGACGCGTGCCGCTGCGTTGCTCCACGTGCGCACCGAGCCTTGGCAGGTGCTCTCCTACGATGCGCGCCCGTCGTGGCAGGCAACCTTCCTCCGACGCGCGCTCGAGCGGGATGGGCGGCTGGCCGTCACGAGTCGCGTCGCGACGTCGCGCAGTGCCAGCGTGGCGAGCGGCGCCGCACCGGTCGATCTGGCAACTCCGTCCGCTCTTGCCCCATTTGATGTGGTGGTCGTTGGTGCGCCAGAGTTGTTGACGGGGCGCGAGGTGCGGGGTCTCGAGACCTACTTGCGCCAGCGCGGGGGACGCGTCGTCTTCCTCTCCGAAACCATGGAGGATGCCCCCTACCGCACGCTGGTGGGAGGTGGGCGATGGCAGCACGACTCCGGCGGCCGGATCGTCGAGACGCTCTCGTCCCAGTCGAGCGGAGGCGTGTTGCGTGGTGCCAGCTTCCTCTGGCCCGAGCAACTCCCGTTCGGTGCCGAGGTGATGGCGACGGCCGAGGTGCAGGGGGGAACACGTCCCGTGGTGTGGCGCACCTGGGTGGCATCGGGAGAGGTCGTTGTTGCGGGCGTGCCTGACGCCTGGCAGTCCCGCGATCCCGAGCAATCCGACTTCGATGGATTCTGGCGTGGCGTCGTGGTCGCGCTGGCAGCGTCGGCGCCAGTGCCGCTGCATGCAGTGCTCGATCGCGCGCTCCTCGCCCCCACCGACTCCACCACGCTGGACGTGTCGGTTCGGGCTGTCGTGCTCGATGAGTCGCAGGAGTCCGCCACCCGGTCCACAACGGCCTTCCTCGAATCACCCACGGGCGCGCGGCAGCTGATTCGTCTCTGGCCGGATTGGGCACGTGGCACACTGCGTGGGGTGGTGCGGCCCCACCCGAGCGGGGCGTATCGCGTCGTGGTGGAACAGGGTGCGGAACGCCGGGTCCTGCCGCTGGTCATCGAGAGCGGCGTCCGTGCGCCGGACGCTGCCAGCGAGGATCTGCTGGTCGCGTGGGTAGCAGGCCGAGGTGGCCGTATCCTTCGGGACAGCGAGCTCGCCCAACTTCCCGAAGAGCTGCGGCGTATCATGCAGGTTCTCCCTCGTCCACAGCGCTGGTATCCGATGCGTTCCCCGTGGTGGATTGTGCCGTTCGCGATCCTGCTCTCGGGGGAGTGGTGGCTTCGTCGGCGCGCAGGCGAACGGTAGATGACAGACTGCTGTGCTCGTCGTACTATTCCGGACCGAGGCACCTCGCTCCCCATCCTCGAGACCATCCCTGCATGCTGACTCGCGAAGAAGCCAAAGCCGTCGTGGACAAGGTCCTCAATCTGACCAAGGCCGATACCGTGGAGGTCAACCTGAGCGCGAGTGAGCGCTCGGGAACTCGGTGGGCCAACTCGTCCATCACGACCAACCTCGTCCAGTATGATCGGAATGTCACCGTGACCGTCCGCCTCGGCCAACGCCAGGGGAGTGCGTCCACGCGGGACTGGTCCGATGACGGCCTCAACACGATGATTGCCGAGGCACTCGCGGCGGCGGACAAGGCGCGGGAGTCGCCCAATCTGACGGCGCTGCTCGGGGCGCAGGAGTACCTCCCAGTCGATGGCGCGCCTTCGGAACTGATCGCCCTCGGGCCCGCCGAGCGTGCACGCCTGGTCAAGGCCTCGCTCGACGTGGCGGCGTCCAAGGGTGTGATCGGGGCGGGCTTCATTCCGAAGAACGATGTGGCCACCTGCGTCGCCAACTCGGCCGGCCTCTTCGCCTATTTCCGGAGCGCGGACGTCTCCTTCGCCTTGACGTGCCGCATGTCGGATGGGAGTGGTTCCGGCTGGGCTGGCGCGATGGGGATCAAGGATCTGCGGATGCTGGATCCTGAGGCACTCACGGAAGTCGCGGCGAACAAAGCGTTGCGGAGTCGGAAGGCGAAGGCGCTGGAGCCAGGCCGCTACACCGTGATTCTGGAGCCACGGGCCAACGCTCGCTTCTTGTCGCTGGTGACCGGTGTCTTCCAGGCCCCGGGCGGTGGGGGTGGCGCTGGTGGGCGCGGCGGCAATGGCGCTACGCCGGCGGCCGCTGCCGCACCGACTGGTGCGGGAGCAGTTCCTCCCGCGGGCCAGCCCAGCGGTGGCGGCGGCGGAGGAGGTGGTGCCGCGTCCTTCCTGCGCGACAAGAAGCCCGGGGACAAGATCTTCAGCGATCTCTTCTCCCTGAAGAGCGACGTCGGCAATGCGGTGTTGCGCCAGACGCCGATTCTCGGCAACTACAAGCCGGCCGCACCGGTCGCGTGGGTCGAACAGGGACTTCTCCGCAACACCACCGCGGACCAGCCCGCCGGGCTCGGCAACTCGCTGGTCATGGGGGGCAGCGAGATGTCGCTGGACGAAATGATTCGGTCCACGCGACGCGGCCTCCTCGTCACCCAGCTCTGGTACATCCGCAGCGTCCCGGCCGAGGGACAGCCGCTGCTCAACACGGGCATGACGCGCGATGGCCTCTTCCTGATCGAGAATGGCGAGATCGCGGGTCCGGTGCAGAACTTCCGTTGGAACATGTCGCCACTGGTTGGCTACAACAATCTCACGCTCGTCGGCAAGCCAGTGCCAATGGGACTCGGCGAGTCCTCCGAGGGGGGCAGCGCCGCGCTGGTCCCCCCCGCGCGGATCGAAGAGTTCTACATGACCTCCGTCTCTCCCGCCGTCTAAGAGGAACATCCCATGGGTTCCACTCGTCGTGATTTCCTCAAGGGCGTCGGGGCTGCGGCCGCGATTCCGTATGTCGCGCATGACGTGATGTCCGACATTCTTGCCACGTCCCGGCGTGGCGACGCCTATGAGTCGAAGTTCAAGGCCCTGGCGGACGTGGTGCTCGGAGAGGCCAGACACGCCGGCTGTCGCTACGCCGACGTGCGCTTCACCATGACCTCGAGCCTTCCCGGCGGGAGCGCCAACTTCCGCGTGGCGGAACCCGGGGCCATCGCCGACAGCACCGCCGCTGGTGGCGGTCGCGGGGGCGGCCGCGGTGGTGGCGGTGGTGGTTTCGGAGGCGGCCGGGGCGGGGGTGGCGTGCAGGGCATTCCGACCGATGTGGATCGCAAGGCCGCCGGCTTCGGGGTGCGGGTGATGCACAGCGGCGTCTGGGGGTTCGCGTCATCGCCGATCGTGACAGAGGATGAGCTGCGCCGTATCACCCGACTCGCCACCGAGATCGCCAAGGCCAGCGCGATTGCCAAGCGGACCGACCTCAAGCTGGCGCCGGTGCAGGCCTACATCGACCACTACATCACTCCGATGGTCAAGCATCCGACCTCCGT
>JBBRGR010000179.1:0-5147 GCA_038223815.1 Gemmatimonadales bacterium | reverse complement strand
AGGTGAACTCGCTGTTTCCGGCCCAGAGGCGCTTGGCGCTGGAATCCACCTGCAGGTTGCCGCGCACGAACCAGTTCGCCCCCAACTCATCGAAGGATGTCAGGGCGTCGCGGAGCACGGCCTTCTCATCATTGCAGGTGTCGAAGCTGATCGTCCGCCCGATCAGGATGTCGCTCCCCTGGAAGAGCTTCGGCTCGCCGTCGGCGAGCATGGTACACCGACCATCATCGTAGCGGATTCGCTCCGCCTCGAGTGTGGCGGAGTCGCGGACGGTCGCGGCCCGCCCCCGCAGCTCGATCCACGAGGAATCGGCGACGAGGCGCGCCGAATCGCCCAGATAGCGTGTGAAGGCAAAACCCTCCCGAGTGAGGAGGGCCTGCATCAGGGAGTCAGGCTCCGAGAACTTCCGAACCGGACCCACCGGCAATCCGAGGCGTTTGGCCGTGGCGGAGTCCACCGCTCGGCCCCCTTGCGCCTTGGCACGCCCCAACGTGTCGGGTGGCCGATCCAGTACGCTTCCCTGCCCCGTCGGTGGCGGGTTTTGCGCCTGCAATCCCGCCGGAGCACCGAGCAGGCCCGCGGCAAGGAAGAGCATCGCCAGCGCCTTCGGCTTTCGGCGCACGATGTAGGAGCCGATCACACCGATCTCGTACAGCAGCAAGAGCGGAATGGTGAACAACATCATCGACATCGGGTCACTGCCCGGCGAGAGTACCGCGCCGGCGATGAACGAAAGGACGATGGCGTATCGGCGAAACTGATTGTACTTCTTCCCGTCCATTACCCCGAGCGCGGCGAGCACCACCATGACGAGCGGCAGCTCAAAACACAGCCCGAGGGCCAACACCATGCTCAACAAAAAGGAAAAGTAGAATCCGAAGGTGATCTGGTTGATGAACGCATCGCTCTGCCACGTCAGCAGGAACTTGACCGTCATCGGGACTGCGTACGCCCACCCGATGTACGCGCCTGCCAGGAACAACCCAAGCCCCAGAATCAGGGCAGGCACCATCGCTTTGCGTTCGCGCTCATACAGTGCGGGCGAGAGGAAGGCCCAGATCTGGTAGATCACGACCGGCGATGCGAGCACAGCCCCGATCACGAACCCGAGCTTCAGGATCACCATGAAGGGCTCGGTCAGCGACAAGATGGTCAGCTTGCCGTCCGGGAGATACGGGGCGATCGGTTCACTGATGCGCTCGATCAGCTTGAACTGGACAACCATCCACAAGCCGAGCCCAACGCCCACGACCAGCGCCCCGAGAATCCAGAAAATACGCCCACGCAGTTCCTCGAGGTGATCGAGGAACGGCATCTCGCCGGCGGGGGTGGCCATTGTCGGGGTCGGGGGAGGCGTGGAAGCTACCGCGGCAATCCGCGGAGGCGATCCTGCGCCAGCTCATACTCGGGTGCCGCCAGATACCTCGGCGTCACGACCCGCTCGAAGTAGCGGCGGGCATCGGCCAGACTGCCACGATCCTGCGCCATGATCCCGAGCTTGTAGAAGGCGGAGGCGGCGCGCATCTCAGCCGGAAAGTCCCGTGTCACCCGGGAGAATGCCACCTGCGCCGAGTCGGTCCGCTGCTCGGCATAGAAGGCGTCGCCGATATGATAGGCCGCGTCGGCGGCGTAGCTTGAGGTCGGGTAGAGCCGGAGCAGTTCGCGGAACGCAGTTCGCGCCACGCCATACCCGGATACACGGAGCGACTGCGTACCGCTGGCATAGAGCGTCGCCGCGGTGGGCTGGCCAGCCGCGGGCACCGGAGGCTGCCCTCCCGCGGGGGTGACGGGCATGCTGTCCACCGGCATGGCGGCCATCTCGGTGCGCGCATCGAGCTGCGCGCGCAACTCCCGCAATCCTTGCTGGCTCTGATCGATCCGCTGCTGCACGGCAAGGATCTGCTTCCGGGCCTCGAGCAACTCGGTGGACTGCTCCCGGGTGGCGCGATCCACCCGGTCGAGCGTCCGGGTCAGGGCCACCAGCGAATCCATGGCGCGCGTCTGCATGGTGATGATGCGCGCGAGCTCGTCGGAACGCGCCGAATCCGCACGCTCCTGGTTGCGCTGCATGACCGCAACCTGCGTTTCGACACGCCGCACCTGCCCGGGCGTGGCACAGGCTGCGGCTCCGAGGAGCAGCAGGGCGGCGTGTCGAGTTCGCATCAGTTGGGCCGGACGAGCGACTGGCCGCCCGCGATGATCTCGAACTCGTCGCGACGATTGCGCGCCCACGCCGACTCCGTGGAGCCCGAATCGAGCGGGACTTCGCGGCCAAGCGATGCGACCTCGAGCCGACCGGCATCAATGCCGCGCCCAGTGAGATAGCTCTTGGCGGCCGTCGCGCGTCGCATGCCGAGGGCGAGATTGTACTCGTCCGAACCGCGCTCGTCGGCGTGGCCCGTGACCCGGAGCCGGAGGGCCGGGTTGGCGCGCAGGATCGCAGCCTTCCGCTCGAGCCTGGCCTGATCATCGGCGGAAATGGCGTACAAGTTGTAGTCGAAATGAATGGTCTCGGCGAGCTCGTTGACCAGCGCGGCACGTGCGGCCTCCGCCTCCGCCGCGAGACGACGAGCCGCCTCGGCCCGCGCGGCCTCGGCGGCACGAATCGAGTCGGCCCGCGCCCGATCGCTGGCGTCCGTGCTGGCGCCGGTGGTCGGACGCACCGGCGTGGCCGCGGTGACCGGCTCGGCCTTCTTGCCGCAGGCGGTGGTCAGGAGCACGAGGCCCATGAGGGCGGTGCTGAGGGAACGCGGAATCATGATGTCCTCGTGGGGCTAGGGTGTCGTCGCGGCGAGCGACGGCGACCAGGCGGGGACACGCGCCCCGCCCGGCGTGGAAATCTGGCGCAGCGCCCCGGACTCGACATCGAGCACCCAGAGCTGATCGCGCCCACTGCGACTGGACTTGAAGACCACGTGACGCGAATCCGGCGCCCAGCTAGGGTCTTCATTCCGCCCGGTGTTGGTCAGGGCCCGGACCGTCCCGCGCCCCACATCCAGCACATTGATCTGCCGGCCACCGGCCAGATCGCGGTGAAAAATGATCTTGGTCCCGTCCGGCGACCACTCCGGTGCCTGTGAGGCCGCCTTCCCTTCCGCGTCGAACACCAAGGGCGCCTGTCCCGACCCGTCGGCATCCATCACATAGAGTGCGGGCTGGCCACCGCGATCCGAGACGAAGGCGATGCGCCGTCCATCGGGAGAATAGGTGGGCGACATGGAGATTGCCAGCCTGCCGATCGTCGTGAGCCGGTGTGCACAGCACATCTGCGCGAGGTTGACCTCGTGCAGATCGGTTCCCTCCTCGACACTTCTGGCGAAGACCATCCGCGAGCCATCCGGCGAGATGGCGGCGGTGATGTTCAGTCCGTTCGTCGTGGTCGGGATCGTGACCCGGCTTCCGGTCGCGAGCGATTGCAGGATGACGGTGCCAACGTGGTCGCGCATCTCGGTGAAGGCGACCCGGACGCCATCCGGGTGCCAGACCGGGGACTGGGTGATGCCGCCCTGCCGTGAGACGCGCGTCAGATTCTGGCCATCGCTATCCACGCGCCAGATCCCGTCATCCGTCCCATCGCTACGCGAGAGCTTCACCAGAATCCGCGATGCAGCAATGCCCTTGGCGCCCGTCACCCACGCCACGATCTCGTCGCTGACCCGGTGAATGGCGAGCCGGGCGTCGCCCACGCCGGCCCGATCGAGTGTGCGGATCCCCTGCTGCGTCACGGCGCCGGTGGTCGCATCGTGCAGCTTCACCTCGATGCCGCCCGGTGCCACCTGCAACTCGACCACCGCCGCGGCACCGAGGAGCTTGTAGATGCCCAGCTGCGGGGCACCGCGGAGTCGGGTGCTGCTGTCGGGCAGGACGATCACCTCGAAGCGATCGGAGAACTGCAGGTCGCGCTGGATGATCGCGCGCACCGAGTCGAGCTCCGGGGCGCCGGCCACCACGATTCCCGGGCGCACCCCAGGCGGGCCATAGGAGATCCCGGTCCGCACGCCATCCTGCGCCGTCAGCGGCGTGACCAGGACCATCAGCAGTGCAATCGAGCGGAACAGTCTGGTCACTGCGATCCCTTCGGGGTGAAGAAGAACGTGACGGGGAGCGCACCCCCAGGAAAGCCGGCCGGCAGCGGGCCGAACGCCTTGGCATTGCCGGCTGCCTCGATCGCGGCCTCAGCCGCTGCATCAAAGCCATAGCTGCCGGAGCGCACCACCACCTCGATCCCCGTGACCGACCCATCCTTGAGGATGGTGAAGGCCACTTCTGTCTTGAGTGCTCGCGCGAGCGTGGGCTGCGGCCAACGAATCCGGACCTGCTCGACGATGTTGTTGATGTACCCCGGGTACTGCGTCTGGAACCCCGCCTGCTTCACCGTCACCTGATCACGGCCTGTGCTCGGCGTCTCGCCAGGGACAGGTGTGTTGGTCGATCGGACGGGCAACGGCTTCTCGTCGCGCGGCGGAGTGATCGCCTTCGGCTGCTCGGGCTCCGGTTTGGTCTTTGGGTCGACTTTTGGAGGCTTCACCGACGGCGCCACATCAGGTTCAGTGGTCGGCACCGCCTCCGACGCCGCCCGGCGGGGTACTTCCGTCGGGAGCGGGGCGGCGAGCAGGTCCACGGCATAGACGAGTGGCGTCGGCGCATTTGCACGCTGCACGGTGATCAACACCGCCGCCGCGAGCAGCCCGTGCGCCAGCAGGGTCCCGATGACCCCAGCCCGCTCCGGCGATGCGCTCATCGGCCCTCCGGCTCCGCCACCAGCCCCACGGACGCGACCCCGGACTGGCGCACAATCCCCAGCACCGTGACGAGATCACCAGTGCGTCCCTCGGCATCGCCGCGGATATAGATCGCCTTCGGGGCCTTGCGCGCGACCACGCCGGGGAGCATGGCGCGGAAGTCACTCAGCGAGAGGAGCTGGTCCTCGATCGCGACGCGGCCGTCCTTGGTCACCGAGATGGTGAGGGCGTCGCGATTGCTGATGGGGGTCGTCGCAGCCTTCGGGAGTCGGACCTCGACGCCGCCCTGCATCATCGGCGCCGTCACCATGAAGATGATCAGCAGCACGAGCACGACGTCGACGAGGTTGATGATGTTCACCTCGGCGTTGAGCGTCCGGCGCCGCCGGCGGCGTCCGAGTCCGC
>JBBRGR010000178.1:0-5148 GCA_038223815.1 Gemmatimonadales bacterium | reverse complement strand
CTCACGTGTTGTGTCGACTGGCTCCTGTCGCACATGACAAAGTGAGAGGGCGGATGGCGATCCGCTGCTAACCCGCTAGCGCCAGTCCCGCCCCTCCCCTAACCTTCCGCGATGCCCACCACAGCCCCGATCTCCGCCGAGTCGTCCCCACGACGCCTGCTCCTGCTGCTGCCACTCTTCGTGGCGAGCGGTGCCGCCGCCCTGATCTACGAGATCGTCTGGTTCCAGCTCCTCTCGCTGGTGATTGGTGCCTCGGCCGTCTCCATTGCGGTGCTGCTGGCGACGTTCATGGGCGGCATGTGTATCGGCTCGCTCTTCCTGGCACGAGGCGTCTCGTCGTCCCGCTCGCCGCTCAAGGTCTACGCGGCGCTCGAGGTCGGCATCGGCCTCCTCGGGATCGTGGTGCTCATCGTGCTGCCATACGCCGGCGGCCTCTACGCGGCGATCGGCGGGTCAGGTACCGGCGGCCTGGTCCTTCGGGCACTCCTCGCGGCGCTCTGCCTGCTCCCTCCGACGATCCTGATGGGCGCGACCCTTCCCGCCATCTCGCGCGAGGTGCGCGCGACGCCGGAAGGGATGAGCACCCTCGGCATCCTCTATGGTGGCAACACGCTTGGCGCCGTGGTCGGCTGCCTGGTTGCGGGCTTCGTGCTGCTCCGCAATTTCGATGTGGTCACCGCGACCGGCGTGGCGGTGACGCTCAACTTCGCGATTGCTGCCGTCGCGTGGTTCATGGCGGGCTCACGCGCTGCTGCCCCCGACGTCGCGACCGCGCGCGCCACGGCGGCGCTCCCGGCTGGCAGCTGGCCGGTGCTGCTCACGCTGGCGCTCTCCGGGCTCACGGCACTCGGCTCCGAGGTGGTCTGGACGCGCATCCTCTCGCTGTTGCTCGGCCCCACGACTTACACCTTCTCGCTCATCCTCGGCGGGTTCCTCGCAGGCCTCGGCATCGGTTCATCCGCGGGGGCATTCCTCGCACGCTACCTCGCCAACCCACGCGTCGCGCTCGGTTGGTGTCAGCTTTTGCTGGTGCTGGCACTCGGCTGGGCCGCGTGGTCACTCACCGCGGCGCTGCCCTACTGGCCGATCAATCCGTCCCTCTCGTCGGCGCCGGCGTACACCTTCCAGATCGACATCATCCGCACCCTTTGGGTCGTGCTCCCCGGTGCACTGCTCTGGGGCGCGTCGTTCCCGCTCGGGCTCGCGGCCCTCGCCTCCAAGGACGACGACCCGGCGCGACTCGTCGGTGTGGCGCACGCCGCGAACACCCTCGGTGCGATCGTCGGCTCGATGATGACCTCGCTCGTGGTGATCGGCACCATCGGCACGCAGGACACACAGCGGGTGCTGATCGCGTTGGCTGCGATCTCCGCGCTCTTGACCCTTGCCCTCGTGGTCGGTGAAGAGGGCCGCCTCAAGCTTGCACCGCGCGGGCTCCTCGCCGGTGGTGGCGCGGCGCTGCTCGGCCTCTGGGTCATCTCGACAGTGGGCACGATTCCGCCCCTGCTGGTGGGGTATGGCCGCTTCATGGCGTATCGGATGTTCGCCCACGGCGACTTCATCTTCGTGGGGGAAGGGACCAACTCCACCGTGGCCGTCTCGCAGCTCGAGAATGGCGTCCGCAATTATCACAACGCAGGGAAAGTACAGGCGTCGAGCGAGCCGCAGGACATGCGCCTGCAACGGATGCTTGGGCACTTCACCACGCTGCTCTCGCCAAACCCGACCGACGTGTTGGTGATCGGCTTTGGCGCTGGGGTCACGGCGGGCGCGGTGAGTATTGATCCACTGGTGCAGCATGTCACCGTCGCAGAGCTGGAACCGCTGGTGCCGAAGGTGGCGGGCGAGTATTTCGCCGAGTCGAATCATGGCGTTGCGCAGAATCCCAAAGTGTCTGTGGTGATCGATGACGGTCGACACTTCCTGCTGACCTCGCGGAAGACCTTCGATGCCATCACCGCCGACCCGTTCGACCCCTGGACGCGTGGGGCGGCGTCGCTCTCGACGCTGGAGTTCTATCAGTTGGCCCGGAAGCACCTCAAGCCGGGCGGCGTGATCACGGCGTGGCTCCCGCTCTACGAGAACACCGAGGCGGCGGTGCGGAGCGAGATCGCCACCTTCCTCGCGGTCTTCCCCAGCGGCATGGTCTGGGGGAACACCAACATGGGTCAGGGCTACGACCTCGTCCTCTCCGGGACGGTGGGCGATGTGCCGCTCGACGTGGATGCTCTCGCGGCGCGTCTCGAACGGCCGGAGTACGCGCCAGTCACGCAGTCGCTCCGCGAGATCGGCTTCCCCACGCTCGAGTCCTTCCTGGGCACCTTCGCTGGCCGCGGCCCGGAACTGCAACCCTGGGTGGCGGGTGCCGAGCTGAATCGCGATCGCAATCTGCGGCTCCAGTATCTCGCGGGCCTTGGTCTCAACAGCTACGACCAGAATGCCATTTTCCAGTCGATGCTCACGTTTCGGCGGTGGCCGGACGGCCTCTTTGTGGGGTCGCCGGAGCGGTTGGTCGGGGTGATGGGGGTGATGGGGGTGCTGGGAGGCCCGTGATCGATCATCGATGGATATTGGAGCGCGCCGGATTCTTCCCACCCCTCCCGGTGATCTGACTCTCCCGCTATCCTCCCGGGATGCTGACTCTCCTGCTCGCCCTGGCCGTGACCGCACCGGCCGACACCGTCCCCCAATTCTGGACCCCTCACCGCGTCTACAACGCCAAGGACAAGCGCTACAGCGACCTTGAGGCGCTCGCTGCCGAGGCGGTGAAGTACGATGCGGTGTTCTTCGGTGAGCAGCATGATGATGGCAACGCGCACCGGTTGCAGCGCGGTCTCCTCGAAGCGGTCTCGCGCCGGCGGAGTGACGTGGTCCTCTCGCTCGAGATGTTCGAGCGCGATGTGCAGGCGTATCTCGACGACTACCTGGCCGACAGGATCGACGAGGCCACTTTCCTGAAGGCGTCACGCCCCTGGCCGAACTACAACGTCGACTACCGGCCGCTGGTGGAGTTCGCGAAGGCGAAGGGGTGGAAGGTCGTGGCGGCGAACGTGCCGCGGCGGATCGCGAGTGCGACGGCGAAGGAAGGACTCGCCGCCGTGGCCGCACTCCCCGACTCGAGCCGTCGATGGGCCGCCCTGGACTTCACCTGCCCGAAGGACGACTACTTCGACCGCTTTGGCGAATCGATGGGTGGCCACGGGCCGACGACGCCCGAGGGGATGCTCCGGTTCTACGAGGCGCAGTGCGTCAAGGACGAGACGATGGCGGAATCGATCGTTCGCGCGCGCTCCGCCAGTGGCACGCCATTGGTGATCCACATGAACGGGGCTTTCCACTCTGACTACCGGGACGGCACCGCCGAGCGGGTGGCGCGCCGCGGGGTGAAGAATCTGCTCGTCATCTCGGCACTGCC
Organism: Gemmatimonadales bacterium; assembly: GCA_038223815.1. GTDB lineage: Bacteria > Gemmatimonadota > Gemmatimonadetes > Gemmatimonadales > GWC2-71-9 > Palsa-1233. The sequence continues at coordinate 1,733 of JBBRGR010000178.1, read as the reverse complement.
GGTGCCGGATCTCGACGCGGTGGAACCGAAGCAGGACCGCAAGCTTGGCGAATGGCTGATCTACACGCTGCGGGTGCCGAAGGTCGCGCAGTAGGCTCGTCGCGCGTCAACGTGGCGCGCCAATCCACCCTCGCGCGACCGCTTCCCATCCCTCGGTCGCTGTCTCCACCACCTCGAGCCCTGTGCCAGTGCGCCGCAGGGCTTCGGCGTTGTGACCGCGTGACGCATCGGGGAGCATGGCGTCCGGCATCGCATTCAGCACGACGCCGAGCGGTGGTGTCCCCGTCATGTTGAGGGCGAGCACGGTGAGCAGCGTGTGATTGATGGTGCCGAGGCGATCGGCCCCGACCACGATCATGTCGGCCTGGAGTGCGCGCACCACGTCACGCATCGAGCGCTTCCAGGTGAGCGGGGCGAGCAGGCCACCCGCCCCTTCGAGGAGCGTGAGTTCGGCACCATCGGCAATCGCACGCACCTCCTCTTGCACCGCATCAAGGTCAAAGGGCACGCCCTCGCGGTCCGCGGCATCTGCCACCGCCACTGGCGTGCGGTAGCGTCGCAGCGCGGCGCGCGGTGCGTCCTGTCCGGCCGCCGCCGCGAGGAGGACGCCGTCCTCTCCCGCCGCAGCCGCGATGGCCGTGCCGCTTTCGGCCAACTTGACCGCACGGATAGTGATCCCCTCCGACCGCAGATGCGCCGCGAGGCGGCAGCCGACCCACGTCTTCCCGATGCCGGTATCCGTGCCGAGGACCGCCACGATGCGTCCCATCAGGAAAGCTCCAGGATACTCGCCTCGAGGGCGTCAAAGAGGAGGTCGAGTTCGTCGGCGTGGATGGTGAGCGGTGGCATCACGACCACCGTGTCGCCGAGCGGCCGCAGGAAGACGCCGCGCTGCTTGCAGGCGGTGCAGACCCGCATCCCGGTCCGCGCTGCCGAAGGATAGGGCGTCGTGGTCGCGACGTCGGCGACCAGCTCGACCCCGAGCGCCAGGCCGTAGCGCCGCACGTCGCCCACCCGCGGCAGCGCGCGCAGCCGCTCGGCACGCTCGGCAAAATGTGCGATGGTCGCGGGCAGCTCTGCCATCACACCAGGAAGCAGATCCAGCGTGGCGTGCGCGGCCGCCGCCGCCAGGGCGTTGCCGGTGTAGGTGTGGCCGTGAAAGAAGGTGCGCCCCTCCTCCGGGCGACCGAGGAAGCCTTCGAAGATTCGCTCGGTGGTGAGCGTCACCGCCATCGGCAGATAGCCACCCGTGAGCCCCTTGGCCAGGCAGAGGAAGTCCGGCGTGATCCCTTCCGTGCCGCAGGCGAAGAGCTCGCCGGAACGACCGAAGCCAACCGCCACTTCGTCGGCGATCAGGAGCGTGCCGGCCTTGGTGGCCGCCTCGCGGAGCCGCCGGAGGTACCCTTCCGGTTGCGTGATCATTCCGGCAGCGCCCTGCACACCGGGTTCCACGACCACCGCGGCAATCGCTCCGGCGTGTTCGGCGATCAGCGCTTCCGCCTGCTCCAGACAGGCAATGCCGCAACTGCTGCGCTCGAGGCCGAGTGGGCAGCGATAGCAGTAGGGCGACGGCGCACGGATCGTCTGGAAGAGGAGCGGTCCATAGACGGCGTGAAAGAGGTCGATGCCGCCGAGCGACACGGCGCCGACCGTGTCGCCGTGGTAGGCGTTGCCGATGGTGAGGAAGCGGGTGCGGCGCGTGTCCTCGGCGCGGCCGGTCTGCTGCCAGTACT
>JBBRGR010000177.1:0-5150 GCA_038223815.1 Gemmatimonadales bacterium | reverse complement strand
AGGTACTGGGTGGCGTCATCAACCTGGGCGGCGACATTCGCGTCTGGGGCGAAGCCGCGTCGGACGTTTCCGGGTGGACGGTCGGCGTGATGGACCCGCGCGTCGCCGCGGACAACGCGCCACCCCTCACGCTCCTTCGGGTGCAGGATCGCGCAATCTCCAGCAGCGGACGCTACGCTCGTGGCTTCTCGGTCGCTGGCGTCCACTACTCCCACATTCTCGATCCGCGCACCGGGATCCCGGCCGACGCGGTCGCCGCGACAACGGTGATCGCGGCGGACAACGCGACCGCCAATGCACTCGCCACCACGCTCTCCGTGCTCTCTCCGGCCGAGGGCCTCGCCCTCGTGGCGCGCACCCAAGGGGTCGAGGCGTTGATCGTCGGCCGCGACGGCACGACGCACCGCAGCCCAGGCTTTGCCGCCTCTGAGGTGCCAAGCACGCCGGCGCGGACCCAGGGCATGATCTCGGCGACCGTCTTGATCGACATCACCCCGAGCACCCCGAATCGGCATCGCCCCTATGTGGCGGTCTGGGTGACTGACTCGGCCGGCAAGCCGGTGCGCACGCTGGCCTTCTGGGGCACCAAGCGGAAGTACATTCCGGACATGAGCAAGTGGTACGGCACCATGTCGGCCGCCGCCCCCGCCGTGATCGACGCAGTGACCCGCGCGACCCGCCCGGTCGGGCAGTACACGCTCGAATGGAATGGCCTCGATGACACCGGGAACACGGTGCCATTCGGCAAGTACACCTTCTGGTTCGAGGAGTCGTTCGAGAATGGTCCGCACTCCCTGCGAAGCGCTCCGTTGACCTGTGGGGGAGCCGCGGCAACGGCAAAGTTCGATGCGACGCCTGCCTTTGCGGGTGGCACGGTCACCTGCAGCGCCGCGAAGTAATTTTCTGATGCCACTGAAGTGGAATCGGGTGGTGGGGCTGACCCGCACGGTGCATATTTACCTCACCGTGTTTGCCATGCTCCTCATGGTGTTCTTCGCTGCGACCGGACTGCTCCTGAACCATGAGGATTGGGTGACCGGTGGTGAGACGCCACCGGTGGCCGACACCGCGACGCTGCCCCCGGCGCTGCTCACCCCGGCGCCTGACCGCCTGATGATCGTGGAACACTTGCGTGCACGCCACGGCGCGGTCGGCGCGGTCACCACGTTCGACGACGATGGCGAGATCCTCCGGATCGAAATGCGGGGCCCCGGTCGCCGCGTGGAGGCGGAGATCACGCTCGCGACCGGGGCGATGACCCTGACCAAGGAACTCCGCCCGTTCCTGATCCGCATGGACGACCTCCATCGCGGCAAGGATAGCGGCGTCATCTGGAGCTGGATCATCGACATTTCAGCGGTACTGCTCTTCCTCGGCGCCCTTTCCGGGATCGTGCTCTGGATCGCACTTCCCAAGCGGCGCACGCTCGGCCTCGTGGCGTTGGGCCTCGGCTCCGGCGTCTGCGTGGCGGTCTATCTCTTCGTGGTGCCATGACACCTCCGCGTCCATCAGTCCGTGCCCTGACGTCCGCGCTCATGCTGGGGCTCGCCGCGTGCGGCGGGGGTATCCCAGCCGAACAGAGCGGGACGGTGCCGGTGGCGGGAGGACAGCTCTGGTATCGCGTCGTCGGCAGCGGCGACGCCACGCCGCTCCTCGTGGTGCATGGTGGGCCGGGCGACCGCAGCTGCGAGTTGGCCAATCTCGCGGACCTCGCGCGCGACCGCCGCGTCATCTTCTACGACCAACGGAGCAGCGGACGATCCTCCGCCGCGCCAGATACCTCGCGCTGGACCACGGCCCAGTTCGTCGCCGACCTCGACTCGCTCCGCCATGCCCTCGGGCTGACGACAATCCACCTCTACGGCCATTCCTGGGGCGGCGCACTCGCCGTGGAATACCTCCTTACCCACGGGCAGGACGGGGTCGCCTCCCTGACCCTCGCCGCGCCACTGGTGAGTACCACGATGTGGCTGGCGACCACCGATTCGCTGCTCGGCACGCTGGCCACCGGCTCGCGGGAACAGGCGCGAGCCATCGAGGCGAAGGGGCCGACCGACGATCGAATGTACGGTTTGGTCGTGCGTCGCTACCATGAGCGTTTCGTGCGTCGGGGTGAGCGCTCGTATGAGGCGAACTTGGCCTGCGCCACCAGCGGCGAAGTCAACTCCGCATTGCAGCAGCATCTCTGGGGGCCGAGCGAGTTCCATGCGACCGGCAGCCTGCGAACGTTCGAGCGCTTTGACCGGCTGCGCGAACTCCGTCTCCCGACCCTGGTGCTGGTTGGCGAGCACGACGAAGTCACGCCTCACGACGCGGCGCGCATCGCCGCTCAGATCACCGGCGCCACCGTCTCGGTGATTCCTGACGCCGCCCACATGGCGATGCAGGAACAACCGCCGGCCTACCTCCGCGCCCTGCGCGATTTTCTGAAGGCCGCGGACCGACGCTGATCAGCGCGTCAGATTGGCCGGAAGGCTGGGCGAGGCAAGCAGTGCGCCGAGCTGGGTGCGCAGATCGCACTGGCGGAAGCGCACAATCGAATCGGCATACCGCGGGACACTGTCGCCGAGCAGGGCGATCAGGGAATCGGCGACGACCCCGATGCACGCGACCGGGAGAGGGATGGAGAACGATCTGATCAGATGGCGGGTGTGGCACCGCGCGCGTCGAGCATCGCGAGGACTGCAGCGCGGGCCTCGAGGCCGTGGACCGGCAGCACCAGCAGGTCGCCGGGGGCTGCCCACGCGAGTGCCGCGTCCACGGCAGCCACCTCGTCGAGCACGGTGACGAGTCGTTCCGGCGGTGCGCCGAGCTGGACCAACTCCCGGTGGAGCAGCACCGGCACTTCTCCGGGCTCCCGGCCACGGCGGTATCCCTCGAGTTCCTTGAGGATGATCCGATCCGGCCTGGCACTCCACGCGGCGGCGGCAAGGGCCGCGAGGGCATCGTCCTGCCGGTTGCCCGCCTGGCCCAGCAGGAGCAGCAACCGCGCGGGACGCATCGACCGTGCGACCGCCAACAACCCCGTGAGTCCCGTAGGGTTGTGGGCATAATCCAGGAGCAGGTCCGCGCCATGCAGTCGGAAGTGACTGAGCCGACCGGGATTGTCCTCGGGGTGCTTTCCGAAGCGTGCCAGGACCTCGGCGATGGTGGCTGCGGGGACGCCCAGGGCGAGTGCCGCGAGCGCAGCAGCCAGCGCGTTGGCGATGTTGTAGGTCGCCGACCCTGAGGCGGTCAGCGGCATGGTACGCACATCACCGAGGTCATGGCGTCTCTGGGCGTCTTCAAGCCACAGGCGATCGCCATCACGCCCCGCGGACACAACCAGCCCCGGGGCTGGTCGTGCGACGCCACTGGGAGAAAACCAGCGCACCGTGACCGATCCCGGCACCGCCACCCGTCGCAATTCCTCATCGTCGGCATTGAGGACGAGCACGCCGCCCTCGCGGAGCCCCTTCGCCACGACGACCTTGACCGCCGCCAGATCCGCCAGCGACCTCACGCCGTACTCGCCGAAGTGATCGGCCTCGACATTGGTCACCACCGCGACGTCGGTCCCGAGGACGCCGAGGCCACGTCGCAACATCCCACCGCGGGCAGTCTCGAGCACCGCGGCCTCGACGCCGGGCGCGCCAATGACCCGCTGGGCGCCGCCGGGACCGGACCAGTCGCCGGTCTCGAGCGCCGTCCCGGCGATGAACACGCCATCGGTGCAGTTCCACCCGCTGGTCCACCCATGCGCGGTGGTCATGGCCGCGATCAGTCGGGTCGTGGTCGTCTTGCCGTTGGAGCCCGTCACGAGCGCGACCCGCTGCCCAGGCGCGGGGCGGACGGGAAGGTCACTTGAGGGGGCCCGCTGCTCCAGCGCGGCGAGCAGACTGAGCTGCTGGAGCGCGGCGCCCTCGTCCCATGGCAGATCCCCGGGGGCATACAGGGGTGGGTCCGCGGGCAGGCCGGCCTCTCGCACTGCTCTTCCCCAGGCCCACTCGTTCAGTTCGGTCGCCGTCAGGAGTTGGTCGCCCGGAGCCGAAAAGGCCAGGACCAGGTGGCCATCATGATGCACCATCGTGCACGTTGGTGCAGGCCAGCCGAGGGCCGCCCCGAGCCGCAGGACAATGGTCTCCCACGCCTCGGCCAGCGCGGGTGCGTCGTCGGGCTCGGCATGCCCTTCAAGCACGACACCAGGGACATCGAGCCAGCGTGATGGACCGAAGAGTCGACGCGAATCCGACCAGGTGGGCTGCCGTATTGGCGGTTGGGCGGGGTTCAGTCGTCGCTCTCGCGGGCCAGGCGGACGCCACGTTCATCGCGCACCAGCGTGGCACCATCGAGCGGGAAGCGCTGCTCCCGGCGTTGGGCCGGCGCCACGAGAGCAAACTCACCGGTTGTCCGGAGTGCCGCTTCACTCCCCTCGGCACGAAACGCGGTGATCTGATCCCAGCAGCGCTGGAGGGCGTCCCCAAAAATCAGCACCAGATCCCCTGCGCGAGCCATCGTCAACGCCTGCGCGATGGCAGCCTGCTCATCGGGGATTTCCTCGATCTGGTCGGCCGCCACACCGGATGCCACGAGCGTACGCAGCAGCATCCGCGGCACTTCGTCGCCGTCACGGCCGCGCAGGCCGTCGTCACGCCGGCAGATATAGTGATCGAAGTGCCCCGCCACGGCCTCGGCAATGGCGTGGACATCCTCGTCGCGACGATCGCCTGGGGCCGCCACCACCACGATCCGACGGCCGCGCACCTCAAGGCGCTCCACCACATCCACCATCGCACCAACCGCATGCGCGTTGTGGCCATAGTCGAGGATCACGCGGAAGGGATGATCGGAGTAAACGTTCATCCGCCCGGGGGCCTGGAAGAACGAGGTGTCGAACGTGCGCAATCCGGTGCGGATGCTGTCGAGCTTGATCCCCAGCGCGAAGGCCATCACGGCGGCGAACATGGCGTTCTGCACGTTGTGAAGCGCCCGCCCATCGAGGGTCGCCGGAATCAGGTGGGTCCAGAGCAGCGGAATGTGCGCGCCATGGTCATAGAGCGTGATCATCTCGCCGTTGACCCCGGCCTCCAGCGCGCAGGCTCGCCCGCCGGCGCGAATGTGCTCGCGAACCAGTTCATGGGCAGGATTGAGGGTGACATAGCAGAGGTGCT
>JBBRGR010000176.1:0-5175 GCA_038223815.1 Gemmatimonadales bacterium | reverse complement strand
CGCCGCCGTTGGCGACACGGTGCACTATTTCGGTGGATTTCTGCCGGACCGCAATACCGACTCGCCCGAGCATTGGCGGCTCCTCCCCGGCGCCACTGCGTGGGAGTCGCGTGCCTCGCTCCCCGACCCGCGCGGTCACCTCTCGGCCCTGGTGATGGACGGCGCCATCTACGCGATCGGCGGCAACCACGGCCACGATCCCATCCCGGTCGATGTCGGCACGATCCTCCGCTATGACCTGGCACGCGATGAGTGGACGGGGCTCGCGCCATTGCCGCGCCCACGTTCGCACAGCGAGCCCGGGACCATCGCCTGGCGCGACCGGGTGCTGCTCGTCGGCGGAAGGAATTACCCAGGTTCCACCGCGACGCTCGGCGATGTGATCAGTTGGACTCCGTCACGCCAGCGCGCCCGATTCGAGTTGGCGCTGCCGATCGGGTTGCTCGCCCCGGCCGCCACCGTCTTCCGGGACACGCTGATCGTGGGCGCCGGTGCACCGAGTGACGGTGAGCCCACGAATCGGCTGATGTGGCGCGCCCCGCTCACCGGCACCTGGCTCCGCTTTCCCGCGATGCCGGTTGCCCTCGGCGAAGTCTCCGCCGCGGTCGTCGGGGATCGACTCTTCGTGCTCGGTCATGGCGCCCCGCAGACGCTGGCGTTCGACCTGCGGACCGGACTGTGGGATCCCCCACACCACTGGAGCCGTCGTCCGGCCCTGGGGCATCATCATGCGCTGGAGGTGCTGCACGGCCGGATCGTGCTGATCGGCGGCCTCGCGACATCCGTGGTCGGGTCCGCCACGCAGATCTTTGACGTCGAGGCGAATGGGTGGCGCCTCGGCCCGAGCCTTCCCTTGCCGCTCGGCTCGTCGGTGAGTGCCGTCATCGATGGGCGGTTGTACGTGGCCGGAGGGATCTCCGGCGACCACACCGTCGGCGAGAGCTTCGTGCTCGATTCCGCGGCAACCGTCTGGCGAGCGGTCGCGCCCATGCCACTCCCGCGCAATCACGCGGCCTCGGCCACTGATGGGACGCGCCTCTGGGTGTTCGGTGGCCGCGGCCCGGGCAGCGGCGACAGCAACGTGGTCGCCAATGGCTTCGCTGACGTGCAGGTCTATGACCCAGTCACCGATCGGTGGACCGTGAGTGATCGCTCTGCTGACGCGCCGCTTCCCCTGCCGCAGGCACGCGGCGGGATGGGGAAGGCCGTCTTTCTGGACGGGGAATTCTGGGTGTTCGGCGGCGAGACGCGGGATGGTGTCGGGGCGAATGCTGCCGGCGTGTATGACCGCGTCGACATCTATGATCCCGTCGCTCGCCGCTGGCGCTCGGGTCCACCGCTTCGGACCGGGATGCACGGCATCTTTCCCGTGCTCGATGATGGGCGCATCCTGATGGCGGGCGGCGGCGATCGAGCGGGCCATCGGATGACGACCTTCTTCGAGGTGCTCCGCCCCCGTTGACGGCGCAACGGGGGCGTGCGCCCGTTACACCGCCACGAGCGCGAGCAATGCCTCGGGGGTGTCGCAGTAGTAGGTTGGCGCGGCGGCCTCGAGATGCGCGCGATCAAAGGGCCCCCACGTCACGCCGGCCGTGTGCACGCCGGCGTCGCGCCCGCTGAAGACGTCATGGTGCGAGTCGCCGACGAAGAGACACCCGGTGGCCGGCATCCCGAGCCGCGCGAGCGCGCGCTCGACCGGCTCGGGGTGCGGCTTGGGCTGCGTGACATCATCGGCGCCGACGATGACCTCGATCGCGTCCTCGAGGCCCACGAGCGCCAGCCCACGGATCGCTCCGCCCCGGTTCTTGCTTGTCACCAATCCAGTGCGACAGCCGGCGGCACGGATCCGCCGCACCATCGCCACGGCGCCAGGGTACGCGGTCACCCGGGCGTCGTGGTGGCCGAGATTGTAGGCCCGATAGGTTGCGATCCAGGCGTCCATCGTCACTGGGTCGTCGGTCCACTCCCCGAAGATGCTGCGGAGCGGGCGACCCAGGCCGGCGAGAATCTGCTCCCGACTCGATTCCGGGAGACCATGCGTCCGGAACGTATGGAGATAGCTGTCGACAATCAGATCGACCGAGTCGATCAAGGTGCCGTCAAGGTCGAAGAGTACGGTCTGGTAGGCTGGCATGGCGTCAACGTAGCGGCCGTGGCGCGGAACGGAAGAGGATGACGCCGACGGGCCTGACTTCGTAGGGACCCACCTCCGCGCGGTGCGGCGCGTCGCAGGCGAGGACGGCCGCATCGCTCGCGCTCGCGATCTGATCGAGACGGAGCCGGTCGCCGAGGCAGGGCGCCGCCGTGCTCCATCGCAGCACGCGGTCCAGACGCTCGACGCTGCCCGCATCCCGATGCCCTGCCGCCACCCGGGCAAGCCGGTGGATACGCCGGATGAGGCGTGGCGGCCCCCAGTCCCCGCGGCGATGCGCTTCGCGGAGTGCCCATCGCGAGGCCGATTCGACGACCGGACCAGGCGCCTCCACGGTGAGCACGCCGGTGCATGGCTGCTCAATCGTTTCCCACGCATCCGATGTGGGGTGGGAGATCTCCCATGGCCCGTCGCCGTGGCGTGCGACGCCCATCACGCCAGAGCGCCCGCTCGCGACGTCACGCAATTGGACGAACACGAGATCGCGCATACCGAGGTGCGCCGACTGTCGGACGACAGCCCACGGCGTGCCGTGCGTCGGGCACGCTGCGGCATCGACGCCGAGTGCCAGCGGCCCGAGCCACCGCGCGCTCAGCGACTGCTTTCGGCGGACGCGGAGCATCCGGCGGAGGGCCGCTTCGAGTGGCGGGGAGGCGGGTCGCACGACGATCGCCACGCTCGCGTGCTCCTGCCCGAGTCGGAGCAGCCGACCTTCGCGCTGCGCCATCCGCACCGCGGTCCATGGCAGATCCACATGAATGAGGCGCCCAGCCGCCTGCAGGTCGAGTCCTTCCGCAGCGACGTCCGTGGCGATGAGAACGCGTGGCAGCGTCCGCCGAAGGGACCACGTCGCACGATCCGGACCGAATGCCGTGAGGAGTGCATCGCGCGGGACGCGATGGGGTCCGATACCGGCCGCGTCCCCGGTCACCCAGGCGGCTTCGTCCCCGACGGCGGTACGGAGCAGGGCGGCCGTGGCACGGTGGCGCGTGAAGCAGATGGTCGGGACATCGCCACGGATCAGTGCCAGCACCCCGTCCAGCCAGGCGCGATCATCCGGGACGAAGGTGGTGAGCACGCCCTCGAGCAACGGGAGGTCGTCGATCGGTAGTCTGGCGTCCCCCTGCGGCACACCGACAAGATCCCACCAGACCAGTTGATCCAGCTGCACGCCGGCAAAACGCCGGAGCGTCTGCCGGTCGGCCGTGCCGCTGTCCCGCGCGTGCGTCAGCAGGGCGCGGTAGCGACGGAGCGCGTCGCGGAGGGCGGTGTCGCTCGATGCCGCGGCGTCGAGGAGGACCGCGGCCAGGAGGCGACTCGTGACGGCCGGATGGCGCGCCGTCAAGGTGCGGATCATCGCGACCGCGCGCGCGCCGCGCGCGGACTCCGCCGCACTTGGGCGCAGGGCCTGGTCGCGTCGTCCCTGCGGCGGCGCCGTGCCGGCGGTGCGAATCACCACCCGGGCGAGGGCCGGAATGGGATGATCGCGCTGCGCGAGCATCCCCAATGCAGCGAGGCCATCAAGTCGCAGCGCATCCTCCGGCAGGATCAACCGCAGCAGCGTGACGAGGTCGGTCACGCGATTGACGATCGGCGTGGCGGTGAGCAACAGCGCGCGCCGCCCGGACAGCCAGGGGGCAAGGGTGGTGAGTCGTCGTGTGGTCGGATCGCGAAAGCGGTGCGCCTCATCCACAATGATCAGGCGCGGATCGCCGGGCGGCAGATGTCTCCGGGACCACCGTTCATGCGACCACCACGTGATCGCGATTCCGGCGCGCTCGGCGGCGGCGTGCCATTGTGGGCGGAGAATCGCCGGCCCGGAGACCAGCACCGGACCGGGTTCGCCTGCCGCAATGCCAAGTGCGATCCACGTCTTTCCGGTCCCAACCGGCTCCGCGAGCAGTGCGCCCCCCCACTGGGCCAGGGCCGCGCGCACCCGGCGCCAGGCCGTGTGCTGTGCGGGGAGGAGCAGGCGTGGCGGGGTGCCCTCGTCGAGCACCGGGGCACGGGCGCGCTGCCACGCGGCGAGGACATCGGCGGGCGACGCCGGCTGGAGCGTGGTCGCCACGGTGGCGAGCGGGCGGCCCACCTGGGCCAGCGCCTCAGCGACGACGCGCGGCCAGCGGGGCGAGTGCGGCACATTCACGGGGATCGAGTCCGAGGGTCTGGGCGACGATGGCGTCGCGCGTCACTCGCGCCTCGTCCGAATCGCCGAGGGTGTGGATGTCGGGGTGCAGCAGGATGGCAGGACTCCAGGGCACGCCCCCGACCGCACGCGCACCGAAGCGCGCCGCACCGCCTGCCGCCGGTTCGGCATGGAGACGCGCCAAGGCACGGATCCACGTGCTGTTGAGCCAGGCCGTGAGCACCGCACCCTGCCGAGCGTCTCGCACGGCAATCACGTAGCAGCTGTTGAGCGGGATCAACGCCGGATCCGAGAGCAGCGCGGCTTCGAGTCGGCGGGCGAGATCCCCCCAGATCACGCGGTGGGGCGCTGTCGCGGCGCGGACCCGAAAGAGGCGCCACCAGGGGCCAGCCACGAGATCGCTCCGTCGCTGCAGCACGCCGGCGTGGCGCGCGAGATGTTCGGCAACCGCGGTCGGCAATCGTGGCATCGGCTCGCCCAGGTCGTCGGCGGGCCAGAGCAGGCGATGCTGCGGAGTCACCGTGAAGGCGCGCACGTCGCGACCACGCACGGCCAGGCGGCACCACGGCGCAAGCGACTCCGGCGGATCGAGGAAGGCGGCGTTCGCCCCGGTCTTCACGCCAAGTTGTGCGGCGAAACTCTCGGCCAGCGTGGGGTAGGTTCGCGCGAGGCGACTCGCGACGGAGAGCCCGTCCCGCGTGGTCAGCAGCCACGGACCACCAGCCGTCCATTCGCGCTGGTCGTGTTGCTCGGCGTCGTGGAGCAAGCCGACCCGGACTGCGTGACCCGTGGGCGCACGCCGCCGCGAGACGATCAGCGCCAGAGGATAGCTGGTCGCGTCGAAGTCGGCCCGCGGATCATGCGACAGGTCGGCCAC
>JBBRGR010000175.1:0-5225 GCA_038223815.1 Gemmatimonadales bacterium | reverse complement strand
TGGAGTGAACGGACCTCTTGCCGAACGCAGAGGTCCTTCGACTGCGCAGCCCTCTGGGCTGTTCCCCTTCGACAGGCTGAGGGCAGACTGCTCAGGATGACACTGGGGGTGTACTTGCCCTCAGGCTGACAATGTTGAACTCGGGATCACGGGGCCACGCTCGGGATGACAGCGCAGAGACGGCGTACTTCGTCGCCCCCGCCTCCCTCAAGACTACCGCTCTTCCGGATGGGTCAGGGACCACTCCACGGGGCCGCTACTGCGGCGGGCTCTCGGAGGTTCACGGCTTCACCGTGGAGGTGTGCTGCGCAGTCAGCTGCCATTGACTGTCGTAATAGCCCCACGTCGTCGTGAAGCGGGTCACCATATCGAAGGGCATCCCGCCGTTCGTGCCAACATACCTGACCTTCCCGGTCACGACCGCAGATTCGGTGCTGATGGTGCGCGCGTTCTCTTCCAACACCTCCACCGTTGTGATGACGAGGCGACTCGTGCCCTGCGTAGCCACATCCTGCACCTTGTTGACCATGACGCCGTCGCTATTGATGTAGGTATACTCCTCGGCAAGCATGCCCTTCAGCGCCGCAATGTCGCCGGCCGCTTCCAGCTCGGCAGCGGTACGCCCACTGTAGAGCCGCTTCGTCAATGCCAGGTAGTCACGGTTCGCACGGATGACGCCTGCAACCATCTTGGCGTCGTCGAAGGATCGCTTGTCGGAGTCGTGTTCGGCGATCACCATCCAGCGGCCACGACGTCTTTCAAAGACGCCAGTATACCGCCCACTGTCGGTGGTTGCCTGGGCCATCGGCGAGTTGGTGAGCGTCGTCGTCGCGATCCAATCGTTGGTGATCAGCGCCATGTTGCCGACGACGTGTACGGTCTGATTGTAGTGCTTGAGTGCGTTCGTGGTGAAGTCGGGGTTGGCACGCTGTTCTCGAAAGTATTGCAAAGCCTCCGCGCGATTGGACGTGGTCCCGTACGAACCCGCATGGACGTAGTCGTCAGCCAGCGCACGCTCGAGGAAGGTGATATCGCGCCCAGGAACGGCCTTCTCATATTGCGCCAGAAAGCGACGGACCTCCGTCTCAGCGCTGCCGCGCTGCCCAATGGCGGTACAGACCGGAACGATTGAAAGCACCACGATGCTGAGGAACCGCCTCATCGCTTCTCTCCGAGCTGCCATGGGATGCGCATGACCAGTGTGTGGTAGTTCGGCAGCACCGAGGAGGCCTGCGACATCCTGGATGCTACGCCGTGCGCGCTTCTGAACGACGGTCGCCGGGCTGCGGGAAAGGATTCAACGCCGGCTCCAGTCCACCGAGGAGACCATGAACGCTACACCGATCCCGCGACACACAGCGGGTGGTGAGTGGCGACGCCGGCCGCTCACCCAAGCACACTCCCCTAGCGTGGTGCGAGCCAGCTGAGCACGGCGGTCTGGAGCGCGATGCGCGTGTCGGACCAGGGGTGATCCGTCGGTTGATGCACCGTCGTGACCCGGGTACTACCCAGCATCCGCAGGCGCTTGACGAGCGGATCGGTGTGCGCCTCCAGTCCGTCGTCGGAGGTCAGCACCAGCATGGGCATGCGGGCCAGGCCCGGCGCCGCCGTCTCGAATCGCCAGCCCGCCGAACCGCCATTGAGCTCCTCGGCCATGCTCCGCGCCGTGACGCCCGACAGTGATTCCATGTCGTCGGCCATGAGAGCCGCCAGCGTGTCGCGCTGCACGGTGCCGACGCGACCCATGTCTGCCGCCGAAATCAGGATGGCGCCGAGCAAGGCGGGATGGTGCGCGGCGGTGAGGGCGGTCACCCAGCCGCCCATGCTATGGCCGGCCAGGACAATGCGTCGGGGATCGATACCGAGCCGCTAGGCGTTCGTCGAATCCATCACGAACGCCAGCACCGCGTCGGCGTCCTCGAGATTGCCGGCGAAACGGAACTCGCCTGGACTGCCCCACGACCCCCGATAGTTCATGGTGATCGCATTCCACCCGGCGCACCGCTTGCGCCAGGTCGCGGTTCTTCTCGTTGCCGGGCAGGCCGTGGAGGAGGATGAAGGTCGGGTGTCTCCCGGCGCCCGACGCAAGATAGGCGACGCCATTGATCTGCACGCCGCCCGACGGGATGTGCAGCACTTCCATCCGAGCCGGATTGGCAGCGTTGCGCGGTGGGTCGGCACCGACCGCCAGCGGTGCTTGGGCCGATAGGCCAGAGCCCATGAGCGTTGCGACAGCGAGCCCGACGAACGCACGCATTGGTACCTCTTCACGGTGGGGGTCACGGTTCGATTGGGCGAATGTGGAATGCTGCGTCCGCGCGCCTGTTTCAGCATATGGGGCACCCCTCGACGGCATGAGGTCCTGGGGCGCCTGACGACGTGCGTTTCTGCGGCGGGGCCTGCCGACAAAACTTGCCCCGCCCGCAGCCCACGCAGGTTCGGCCGCTAGTTCGTCGGAAGCGCGGTATCCGTGCTGAAGGCATCTCGCGCGACGCGCCACTTGCCGTCCGCATCACGGTGATAGATCACGAGACCCCAGCCCGTATCCACCACATTCGCGCCACCGGCCTTCGGGGTGTCCGTGGACATATACAGGTAGCGCTCGAACGCCCAGTCGCCGGCAACCACCAACTCCTGGGACGTCTTGTCCCAGTGCGTCGTGAAGGCCTGGAGGTAGCCTTCGGCCCACGCGCGGACCGCTGCCTTGCCAACGAGTGGTGGTGCGTGCGCGGCGAGGAACACCACGTCCTCCGTCATCATTCCCGCGATGGAATCCAGGTTGTTCGAGTTGATGGCCGTCGTGTACGCCTCGTGCGCGAGATGAGCCGTGGAGTCAGCCGCCGCCGTGACTACGGCAGAATTGGCTCCAGACGGCCCACACGCGCCGAGGATCAGGATGGCGAGACTACCAGCGAATGCACGCACGGATCACTCCCGGAAAACGGTGAATGGATGATCGAGCCGAGCCGGCGCGCGGTCGGCGTAAGCCAGAACTATACCGCGCTTCAGTTCACCATCCCAATCCTCGCCAAACGCCCCCTTACCCCACCAACCTCCGCAACTCACCCATCCCTCTCTCCGCCAGCGTCATCCGCCGCCTCGTCAAACAACCGCCTGAAGTAGCGCTCCGGCGCCTGCAGGAAGTCGCGCGTCAGACGATAGTGCTCGGTGTCGGTGTACGCCACCTCGGCAATGCCTGCGTCCCCAAACTGATAGATCGTCGCCCCGGGATACGCCAGCAACATCGGTGAATGGGTCGCGATGATGAATTGTGCCTGACCCGGCGCCGCCAGGTCATGAATGATCTTCAGAAAGGAGAGTTGCCGCTGCGGAGACAACGCCGCCTCGGGCTCGTCCAGGAGATAGACGCCGTGCTCGAAGCGATGGTCGAAGAGCGCAAGAAACGACTCGCCGTGAGACTGATGGTGCAGCGACTTACCACCGTACGCCCGCAGATCCGAGACATCCTGGATGTACGTCGCGAAGTTGTAGAAGCTCTCGGCGCGGAGAAAGAAGCCGTCCGAGACCTTCGGCATCCACGACAACCGGAGCGATTGCGCCAACGGCGATCGCTCGACACGACTCGCCCGGTTGTGATCGCGATTGCCGCCTTCCACATGAAAGCCACAGCACTCGGCCATCGCCTCCAGCAACGTGGACTTCCCACTCCCGTTCTCGCCCACGAGAAAGGTGACCGCGGTGGGGAATTCCAGATCGATGCCACCAGCAAACGCCGCAATGTCGAACGGGTGGACGCTGCCCTGGAATCGTTCCGGGACGGTGGCCACCCGCCCCAAAGGCGGCTCGCGGCGCGGTGCAGTCGCCGCCGTGGGGGAGCTGGGCTTCGTCATATATCACTCTGATGCTGGGGCGGGGCCTGCTGGGGCGGGGCCTGCTGGGGCGACGCCTGCTGGGGCGACGAATGCGTCGCCCGTTCGGGGGCGGCTGCCGGGGCGACGCCCCCGCATTCACGAACCAGGGTGCCGCGCGCCAGGAATGCATCGACCGCCTCGGCGCTGAGGCCGCGTTCCCCAGCCAGTGCGACCAACTCATCGCGTGAGATCGATTCGTCGTGCCGCCGGATGATCCGCAGCAGCCGCCAGATGGTGCTATCGGGATGGCGCAGCGATTTGAGCGTGCCGAGCGAGACGGTGCCCATGTCATCAATGGCGAAGCCGCACTCGAGCAGCAGCGCGCGGAAGATCCGCTCGGGCGGCAGGGTGAATCGCTCGCCAGTGCCGGAGTCGACCACCATGTGGCCGAGTGCCGTGATCAGCACATCCATTCGGAGCGCGCCGAGGGTCGTCAGCATCCGCTGCACCTCGGCGAGCCCGGGACTGTTGTGCAGGGAACGGGGCCGGTACCAGCCATTCTCGATCGGCATCCAGGTGGGGTCATGCCGCACCAACTGCTCCGCCAGGCTCGTTGGCACGGTGCGCAGTTCGGGAATTCGCACCGCGAGTCCGGCGGTGCGCCGGCGCAGTGCCGCGCGCTCCACCTCGATCCGGGCGAGCAGCTCCTCGGGCATGTGCCAGCCGGCGATGGCGTAGTCGGTGCCATCGATCTCGATCCAGGAGAGTGGGGGAAGCGCGCCACTCGCTGAGTTCGCGCACGACCCGCAACTGCCATGGCCCGTACATCTGGAACGGACGAGGCAAACCGGCCAGCCAGCCGTGGATGAAAAGCAGGCCCCCGTGTCGTGCCAGGATGTCGTATGCGAGCCGCGCGGTGGCCAGGAGTGGAATGCGATCGTTCCGTATCGCGCTTTCGAAGTGGTATCGCAGCATGCGGATCCGTTCCTGGGTCACGCCGAACTCAGGCACCATGTCGCTCTGCCGGCATGCGGTGGCCGAGTCCCAGCCGTAGGTCGCGCGGGCGATCCGCGCGTTGCGTGGGAGGGACGGAATCGCGACCAGGAGCTCCTCGACCAGTGTCAATGGCTTCGTCGGTACACTCTCATGCGTGCTGCGCGTCCGCCAGTGCAGCCATGCCGGAGTTCCGCATTGAACTCGACGATCGCCATGCGATGGTCAGCGAGCACGCGGACGACGGCGCCGTCGAGGACGGCATCGAGCAGATCGAGCTCGTCGGATGCTTCGTGCTCGCGGACCGCATTGCGGAAGGCGGTGAGCGCGGCGGTGACCGGGGGTGACAGATAAGCGCGGATGGGGAGCGTCCGGCGATCTGCTGGGGCCCGGCAGGCCTCGCCAATCCGGCGATCTGCT
>JBBRGR010000174.1:0-5228 GCA_038223815.1 Gemmatimonadales bacterium | reverse complement strand
GATCGCCACCCGGGGCTGATCCTTGCGGTCCTGCCGGGCATACCCGAAGTACGGGATGACTGCGGTGATCCGCGCCGCACTCGCTCGCCGCGCGGCATCCATCAGCAGCAGCAGCTCCAGCATGTTCTCCGCTGGCGGATTCGTCGAGTTGATGACGTAGACGTCGCGACCGCGCACGTTCTCGTCAATCCGGACGAAGATCTCTCCGTCGGCGAAGCGCTTGAGCGTCACCTTGCAGAGCTGACCGCCCAACTGCTGGGCGATCTCCTCGGCGAGGGGCCGGTTCGCCGAACCGCTCAGGAGGAGCATCGGCCGCGAAGTCATTGGTGTATCCGCCATAACGACAGCCCGAAAAGATAGCCGACCCGGCGTGGCGTGGGAAGGGGTCCTGCGATTGCCCCGCGTGGATTCGAACCACGATAACCGGATCCAAAGACCGGGGTCTTGCCGTTAGACGACGGGGCAGCACGGCTCAAAACTAGCACGGGACCCCGGGTTAGGTGAACGGTGAACGGCCGTCGGGTGCACGGGGAACGGGGCGTGACCTTCGGTCGCGCGGGGTGAGGAGTGAGGGGGGCCGCGCCATACCCCCCCTCACCCCTCACCCCTCACCCTCCCGACCCGCGTTCACCGGTCACCGCGCACCCGACGTCGGTCCGCACCACAGCACCAAATCGGGCTCCCAGCTGCGCCGCCGCATCATCCCGATCCCGCTCCGTCCGGTACACCGCGAAGAGGGTGCTGCCTGAGCCACTCATTCGGCAGAGAAAGGGGTGGGTGCCGGCAAGGGCCTCGAAACCGGCGCGGACCTGGGGGAGGCGGCCGAACACTGCGGATTCGAAGTCGTTGCCGCCGAGCCGGGCGAGGTCGCTCCACGACCGGAGGACGGCGTCGTCGAGGACGACTGCCCCGCGAGGGCCGGCGGCGTCGCGGATCGCGTCCACCCAGCGGTAGGCATCCGCGGTCGGCACCGCGACGCCGGGGAAAAGGAGCAGCATCGGCTTGGGGGGGAGGGGGGGTAGCCGGAGCATTCGCTGGCCGTGGCCCCAGGCCAGCGCGAGGGGAGCGTCGGCCAGGAAGAAGGGGACGTCGGCCCCAAGGCGGGTGGCCATCTGAAGCAGTTCGGAGGCGGGGATCGCGCCATGCGCGAGCTGGTTCACGGCGCCGAGGGCGGCGGCGGCATCACTTGAGCCGCCGCCCAGGCCCCCACCAGCGGGAATGCGCTTGACCAACCGCATTGCCACACCGAAGCGTCGTCCGGTGGCGGCCAAGACGGCATCGGCGGCCCGGTAGGCCAGGTTCTTCTCGGCTGGTCCTACGTCGGCCCCCTCGACCTCCAGTGTGACGCCTGAGTCGGTCCGAGTGACCTCGAGCGTGTCGTGCAGGGCGATCCGGCAGAAGAGCGTCTCGATCCCGTGGTAGCCGTCGGCCTCGCGGGCCAGCATGCGGAGGAAGAGGTTCACCTTCGCGGGGCAGGCGCGCGTCAGCGTGTCGCTCACGTCGCCTCCTCCGGGATCGCCTCGCGGCGGAAGCCGGTGGAGATCGCGGACCAGGCGCCCATCAGCGTGATGGGAATGAAGGTCGTGATATGGTACATGAGGCCGTAGGCGAACCCGGCTTCGAGCGGGATCTGGTAGAGCGCAGCGAGCGCCACGGAAATCGAGGTCTCGAAGACGCCGAAATACCCGGGCGTCGACGGCAGCGCGATCCCGACCAGGAGCGCACCCTGCAGAACCAGGGCACCGCTGAACGGGATGTCGAAGCCGAAGGCGGCGAAGGCGGCGTAGAACGCGGCACCGTTGCAGAGCCAGATGACCAGCGACCAGCCGACCACCGGGATGGCGGTGCGCGGATCGCTGAGGGCCGATATGCCGAGGAGGATACGCTCCCCGAAGTGGTACAGCGCGTCACCGACCCGATTGGAGGGCAGGATGCGCCGGGCGAGCCGAAGCGTCGCGGTCCTCTGCCACGCCGCCATGGCAGCGGCTGCGAGCGCGACCAGGCCAAGCGTCCCGACGAGCACCGCCACTTGGGAGAGTGGGCGACCGCTGTCGCCCAGGGTCAGCGCCGGATCAATGCCACCGCGGGTCAACGCCACCGAAAGCAGCGCCACCGCCACCAGGGCATCGAGGACGCGCTCGACCGCTACACTGGCAAGCGCTGTCGCAAACGGAATCCGTCCGAGGCGTGACACCGCGCCGATGCGCAACACTTCCCCCGCCCGAAAGGGCAGCACGTTGTTCGCCGCGAAGCCGATGGCGATGCTGTGCCAGAGCGGGAGCCAGCCGACCGGCCGGCCGTCCTCGTGTCGCAACAAGCGTCTCCAGCGCGGTACTCGCAGCGGGAATGGCAGGGTGGCGAGGACAACGGCCAGCAACATCCACCCGCGCTCGGCCGCGACGATGAATTGCCAGGACTGCTCCCACTCGACATCGCGGAAGACGTAGAGCACCAGCGCCACCGAGATGGCGATCCCGAGCGTGAGCTGCAGTGCGCGCGTACCGCGCGGGTTCCCCTCAGGCCGCGTCACGGGCCAGCGGCACGAGGTCGAGCAGCTCCTGGATATGGGGGCGCAGCAGCTCGAGGGAGACGGCCGGCTCCGCGAGGAGGCCGTTGATCTCTTCGCGCACCTGTGCGGCGCGCGCGAGCGCAGCGGGGCCGCGGTAGAGGAGGGCATCCACCGGGACGATCGCCTCGCCCACGAGTCGTTCGAGTGACGGCGGGTCCTCGCCCCGCACCAGCCAGAGTTCGCGTCGGCGGCGGTAGGCATCCTCGAGGCGCGTGGGATCGCCGGGAGCGGTGTCAGGGATCACGACCACCGGATCGGGTGCGAGGGTGCCGATGTCCACGATCGGTTCGTCGTCCGGTGCGAGCGACTCGATCGCGACGATCGGCCCGTCATCGGGAGCGAGTGAGGCGATGTCGACGATCGGTTCGTCATCCGGCGCGAGGGACGCGATCGCCACGATCGGCGCCGCGACCTCGTCGCGCTCGACCCTCGGCAGATCAGGCCGCAGCGTGGTGAACGGGTCGGCGGCGCGCGGGGGGAGCGTGTCGAGCGATGGCGGTTCCCAGACCGGCGCGAGCAATGCCACGGTGACGGCCGGCGAGCCGTCTGGCGTGGCGTGCAGTGCGGCACCGAGAATCGTGGCCACCAGCTGATCACGCTGTCCGAGCACGTCGTGCTCGGCCGGGGCATTGCCGGCACGCGAGAGGAAGCGCCCCGCGTCGCGGACCAACCCGAGGAAGCGGTCCCGGTCGCCGCGCGCGAGCCCGCTGGCGATCGCCGCGGACAACGCCTGCGCGAGCGGGGCGAGAAACCGACCGGTTGGCGAGCGCGGGGGCATCGTCGCGAGCGTGCGATGAAGGACGAAGAGGCGCAGATCCGCGGCGGCACTCGTCGGGCTCCGTTGCAGCGCATCCGCGCTCTGCAGCAGGTGATCGCCGACCCCAACCAGTTCCAGCGGCATCGGGGTTGCATCGCCGGCCAGGAGCGGCGGCACACCGCGCCGGAGCACGGACTCACCATGGTCCGGCGCCAGCAGGGCGATCGGCACGACGTCGCGCTCCCCTGCATAGGAGGCGAGCAGCGCATCGGCGAGCGCGGCGAGTTCCCGCGGGGACTCCACCCGGCCTTGGTCCGTCATCGCCGACGCCATCGCGCCGAGCAGCCGCGCGGACTCGCTGAAGAGCTGCGCCACATCGGGTGGTGGCGGGGAATCGCCGAGCAAGGTGCGGGTCGCCATCTCCATCGCATCAAGGAGCTCGGGGAGCGGCGAGAGCTCCGCCGATCCTCCGAGGCCACGGAGGGCACGCATCCGCTCGAGCACCGCGGCCAGCGCGGCGTGTGGGGGCACCGGAGCGAGGGCGCGGGCGGCCTCCTGCAGGGACCCCGCGATCATCGCCGACTCGCGTGCGATGAAAGCCCGCACGCCAGGCGTCAGCGCCGGCGTCGCGGGGACGGTCACCCGTGGGCCACCCCCGCTCGTGGCGCGTTCAAGTCGATCGGCCAACGCGAGGGCCGATCGATCGTCCACGGCCTCCCAGGCGGGGGCCCGCTCCGTCAGGTCCCGCAAGGTCTGCAGCCCGTCGAGCCATCCCGCCCGCGCCCCCGGGGTCCACGGCGTCGCGTGGTCGCGGACCTGACGCGCCAGGGCCTCGAGGCCGGCCGCCGCCCGCGCATAGGTGCCGAGCCCGGCCATTAGTGAAGCACCGCGGAGGGCCCGCGCTCCCCGCACCAGTGTCTCCAGGTCGGGGGACTCCTCCGCGGCCGCCGGCTCGAGCTCCGCGAGGTACTCGCGCGCCTCAAGTGCAAAGAACTCGGCCCGCCTGCTGGCGGTGCTCACGCCCGGGCGTCCTCGAGCAGCCGCTTCATTGCGCGGACCGCAGGACCGATACCCTCGAAGATGGCGTGGCTGACGATGCTGTGACCGATGTTGAGTTCCTCGAGGTCCGGGATCGCCGCGATCGGCTGGACATTGTCATAAGTCAGTCCATGGCCGGCGTGCACCGCCAGCCCGATGCCGGCAGCGTATTCGGCCGCGCGGCGCACTTCCTCCAGTGCCTGGCCGTCCGACCGCCATGCCTGAGCGTATCGACCGGTGTGCAGCTCGATTGCAGGGACACCAAGATCCTTGGCGGCATCGATCGCCTCGATGTCGGGATCGATGAAGAGCGCCACCCGCACCCCAGCCTCGTCGAGACGTCGGAGGGCCGTGCGAAGGTACGGTTCCCGGCGCTGCAGGTCGAGGCCCCCTTCGGTGGTGACTTCCTCGCGCTTCTCGGGGACGATCGTCACCTGGTACGGACGGAGCTGGCAGGCGAGCTCGACGATCTCCTCGCGGATGGCCAGTTCGAGGTTGCAGACCGTGGTCACGGCCGCGGCGATCGCCGCGACATCGTGGTCCTGGATATGGCGGCGATCCTCCCGCAGGTGGATCGTGATTCCGTCTGCCCCGTGCGCCTCCGCCTCACGGGCCGCACGGAGCGGCTGAGGCTCGTCAGTGCGACGCGCCTCGCGGAGGGTTGCCACATGGTCCACGTTCACATAGAGCCGAAGCGGTCGCATTCAGGGATACCGGGGTATACGTTTCAGAAGTCCTTCCGACACGAGGTAGTCATGCACCATCGCACGAGCTCCACCTTTGCCGCCGTCGCCCTCATTCTGGCTGCTGCACCGCTCCTCGCACAGGGTGCCAAGGCCAAGTCGGCGTCGCAGGCGGTGGAGG
>JBBRGR010000173.1:0-5233 GCA_038223815.1 Gemmatimonadales bacterium | reverse complement strand
ATGCGGGCGATTCCTCAGCGGGGTCGGTGTCGAGTTCGGCGAGTGCCCGTTGGGCGTGATCGACCCAGCGCGCCATCTCCGGATCCCGTGGTGGTTTCGCCAGAAAGGCCCGCAGGTGCTCCGCGGCGCGCTCCGGGTCGCCGCGCCGTCGCAGCAGGAAGGCCAGCCCATAGTGCGCCCCGGCAAGATCGGGCTGCAATTCCAGCGCGCGCCGATAGTGGCGGATCGCTTCCTCCAGGCGGCCGGTGCGCGACAGGGCGATGGCGGCGTACTGGAGGACCCTCACATTGGACGGCTCATCGCGGAGGGCGAGTTGGTACGACGTGATGGCGCCCTCGAAATCGCCGTGGCGCTCGAGCGCCATCCCCTCATTGACGTAGTCGAGTCGCTGCGGCTTCACGGCCTCGCCGTCGCCGGCAAGGATGCGTTTCCACCAACTCATCGCGGGGGCCGCGGGGGACAGGAGGGCATCCCCCTAAGTTAGGCCGCGCCGCGAGCCGGGGCAACGCACTCGCCCACGGCTCCCCGGTCGGTGTTAGCTTCGCGGAGGCGGCGTTGTGGCCGCGTCCCCAAGGAGGCTGCCATGCCCCGCCAGCGCCCGACCCCCACTCGCGACATCCTGGAAGTCGATTGGCCCTTCTTCGGTGAGCTCTGTCGCGCGCTCGCCCTGAAGGTTGCCAGGGACTACCACCCCGAGGTCGTCCTCGGCATCGCCAAGGCAGGGGTCATCCCGGCGGCGATCGTCGCGACGATCCTCCAGTGTGATTTCGCGTCGATCACGATCGCCCGCGCCACCGACGAGGCCGAGCCCGAACTGCTGATCGGCCCGCCCCCCTCGATCCGTGGCAAGCGGGTGCTGCTGGTGGACGAAACCTGCGATAGCGGCGACACCATGAAGCTCGCGCTCCACGCCGTCCGCGCGTCTCGGCCTGCGGAGGTCCGCACGGCGGTCTCGTTCAGCACCGGCCGCTGGGCGACGGATTTCCACGCCTTCGCCACGACGAAGGCGATCATCCTGCCATGGGATCGGGAAGTTGTCGAAGGGGGCGACTTGGTGCCGCGTCCCGACTTGCGCCGCGACCTCCTGGCCTGAATCAGGAGGGGAGGTCATCCGCGGCGAACGCCTCGCGCCACGGGCGCCCCGCGGCGAGCAGGTCATAGACCGCGGCCAGAGTTGCCGAGGAGCCCGCGAGGAACCGGCAGGCCTCCGCGCCCTGGGAGCGACACTCCACCTCGAGGACCCCAATCGGCGAACCGGCCTGCTCGGTGAGGAAGGCCGCGAAGCAGCCGCAGGAGAAGTGGCAGGCAGGTCGCTCGGCGCTGCCAGGCTCCGCCTCCGCCCAATCGCCGGCCTCTAGGAGCAGCGCGCGCTCCCCGATCGCGGTGACCGAAAGCGATCCCCATCCCATCCCCACGCACAATTCGTCGAGCAGCGGACCGAACCAGCGGAGGTCGAGCCGATTCGCGTCGTCGAGGCCGGTGCGCTCCGCCACCCGATTCCGCCACCGTTCCGCGAGCGCCTCGCCGGACGCGAACCCCGCATCCTGCAGCATGTCGGCGGCGGCGGCTGGCACGCTGTCATGCAGGCGGCGACGAAGGCGATGAAGCGAGGCGGGCGCGATGGTGAAGAGTGACATAGGGTGGCGAAGCTACGTCCCGGGGGCGAGCCGCCGCAAGAGCTCCGCTTCGTCAATGATGGCGACGCCGAGCTGCTCCGCCTTGGTGCGCTTCCCGCCCGCGTCGGCCCCGGCGACCACGACGTCGGTCTTCTTCGAGACGCTTGACGTGACCGTGCCCCCGGCCGCCTCGATCCGGGCGGTGGCGTCGGGGCGGGTGAGGGTGGGGAGCGATCCCGTCAGCACGAACCGGAGTCCGGCAAGCGGCCGGGGACCCCTGCCGGCTACGGCGCTCTCCTGCAGCGCCACACCGGCGCCCTCAAGGCGATCCAGCAGGAGGCGGTTGTCCGGATCACGCAGGAAGCCCGCAACCGAGCCGGCGATCGTCGGGCCGATGCCTTCGAGTGCCTCCAGTGCCTCCGCGTCGGCTGCGCGCAAAGCCGGCAGCGTCCCGAACGCCCGCGCGAGTGTCTTGGCCGCCGCGGCGCCGACGTGCCGCAACCCGAGGGCGACCAGGAGCGCGCGAAGCGGCCGGCCGCGAGATTCGGCGATGGCCATCACGAGCGCCTGCGCCGACTGCTCCGCAAAGCCCTCCACCGGGCGCAGCATCTCGGGGGTGAGGGCATAGAGGTCGGCGGCGTCCCGAATCAGGCCCGCCTCCAGCATCTGCTCCAGGCGCTCGGGGCCGAGGCCGGTGATGTCCATTCCGCCGCGCGAGGCAAAGTGCACCAGCCCCTCGTACGCGCGGCCCGGGCAGTGCGCATTGGGGCAATAGCGATTGACCTCGCCCTCCGACTTCACGAGCGGCGTGTGGCAGACGGGGCAGTGCGTCGGCGCCACCCACGGGACCTCGGCGCCGGTGCGCTTGCTGCGGTCCGGGCCGAGCACCTTGGGGATCACCTCACCCGAGCGAATGACCTCGACCATGTCGCCGATGCGCACGTCCCGCTGCGCGATGATCTCCTCGTTGTGCAGTGTGGCGCGGGAGACGGTTGCTCCCCCGACGCGCACCGGCTCGAGAATCGCTGTGGGCGCGAGTGCACCAGTGCGTCCGATATTGACCTCGATCGCGACCAGTCGGGTGAAGGCCGACTCGGCGGGAAACTTCCGCGCGATTGCCCAGCGCGGCACGCGCCCGCCGATGACGCCGAGCTCGTCCTGAAGTCGAAAGGCATCGACCTTGATCACCAGACCGTCGGCATCGAAGGGGAGGGTGCGGATCCGTTCGCCCCATGTGGCGATGACGCGCTGCACAGCCGCAAGCGAGTCACAGACCTCCCATCCCGGGGCCACCGGAAACCCCCAGGCCGCGAGCTGCGTCAACGCATCGTGGTGGAGCGCAACAGGCCAGCCCCCCTCGAGTGGCACGACCTGGTAGGCGAAGAACTGGAGCCGCCGCCGCCGTGCCTCGCTCGGATCGAGTTGGCGCAGCGCCCCCGCTGCCGCGTTGCGCGGGTTCTGCAGCAGTTCCAGGCCGGCCGCCTCGCGCGCATGATTGACGCGGGCGAACGGTGCCTTCGCGATGTAGACCTCACCGCGGACCTCCATCCGCCGTGGCCAGCCCGCGCCGGCAAGCCGCAGCGGGATGTCGTCGATCGCTCGCCCGGTGCCGGTGATCTCCTCGCCCTCGCTCCCGTCGCCTCGGGTCACGCCGCGCACGAGTGCGCCATCCTCGTACGTCAGCGAGAGGGCCGCGCCATCGATCTTCACCTCGACGGTGATCGGGGCGGTGGCAACGCGGGCATCCACCTTGGTGATCTTCTCGAACCAGGCCGCGAGTTCGTCTGCCGAGAAGGCGTTGTCGAGCGAGAGCATGGGGACCGCATGTCGTGCCTTGGGGAGCGCGCTGGCGATCGTCCCGCCCACGCGCAGGGTCGGGGAGCTGGGGTCCGCCAGCTCCGGGTGGGCACGCTCGAGGGCCTGAAGCTTCCGGAAGAGGAGGTCGTACTCCTCGTCGCTGATCTCCGGGGCATCGAGGTCGTAGTAGGCCCGACTCGCCCGACCCACCTGCGCCAGCAGCGCCGACATTTCGTCGGCGGCGGAGGGCAGGGTCACGGGCGCTGCTTCCGGGCGACCCTGGCCACGAGCGCCTTCGCCTGTTGCTTGTAGGTGGCGTCCATCGGCTCGACCGGGGGCAGCGTCGCGATGCGATCCAGTTCCGCCTGCGCCTCCGCCCATTTGCCACGATCCATCAGGATCTCCGCCAGATCGAGGCGGTGATAGATCCATTCGGGCCGGAGCGAGACGGCCAGGCGCATCAGCCGTTCCGCCTCCTCCCACGACGCCTCGTTGAAGATCGCCGCGCCCATGAAGTTCTTCGCGAAGAAGCGCTGGAGGGAAGAGAGACGCTGGATCTCGGCGTGCCAGCGGCCGAGGACATGGGACGCGCCGTCATGGGTCGGGTCCAATTCGACCGCCCGACGCGCCTCGGCCCGGATTTCGGCCGCATGGACGATCCGCTCCTTCTTTCCTTTGGTGAGCGAGGTGCGCCCGATGGCATTGGCGAGCACGAAGTGCCCATCGGCACCGTCGGGCTTCGCGGCTGTGGCCCGTCGTGCGTAAGTTTCCGCCACGACATAGAGCGAATCCCGGACCGGATCCTTCTGCGCCTCCGGCGTCTGCTTGCCCAGATCGAGCAGGACATAGGCGAGGCGCCAGTTGGCCTCGTAGGAGTTCGGTGCCTCCAGCACCGCCGCTTCGAGGTGACGACGCGCGGCGGGCAGCTCGAAGCGATCCATGGCACGGATGCCCTGCGTCAACGCCTCCTGCCCCACACCCGCGGTTGGGAGCACGAGCGACAGGATCGCGACGAGAGAAAGGGTGGAGCAGGTTCCTGGCATGACACGTTTCCTCAGCTGACGGCACTGGGCCCTGCGGCCCGAGGCAGAATGGTTGTTCCACGTCTGATCGAACGCAAGCGCGACGGCGGGAGCCTCACCGGAGACGAGTGGCGCGACATCATCTCGCACTACGCGGCCGGAACGCTGCCGGATTACCAGATGTCGGCGCTCGCGATGGCCGTGGTCTTCCGCGGGCTCTCGGCGGATGAACTCGCTGCCCTGACCGGCGCCATGCTCGATTCCGGGGACCGACTCCCCCGCTCGCCTGGTGGGCCGCGACGGATCGACAAGCACTCGACCGGCGGCGTGGGCGACAAGACGTCGCTGATTCTCGCCCCGCTGCTCGCGGCCTGCGGTGTCGCCGTCCCGATGATGTCCGGTCGGGGCTTGGGCCACACGGGTGGTACCCTCGACAAGCTCGAGGCGATCCCCGGCTTCCAGACCCGCATGCCCCTGCGGGACGCGCTCCGCCAGCTCGATGCGATCGGCGTGGTCATGTTCGGCCAGACCGACGAGATCGTCCCCGCGGATCGCCGACTCTATGCGCTTCGCGATGTGACCGGGACCGTGGAGTCCATCCCGCTCATCACGGCCAGCATCATGTCGAAGAAGCTCGCCGAACAGCTCGACGGCCTGGTGCTCGACGTCAAGGTGGGCAGCGGCGCGTTCCTGCCGAATATCGAGGACGCCCGGTCCCTCGCTCGCACCATGGCCGGCGTCGGTGAGCGCGCCGGCTGCCGAACGGTCGCGATCCTGACCGCGATGGATCGCCCCCTC
>JBBRGR010000172.1:0-5249 GCA_038223815.1 Gemmatimonadales bacterium | reverse complement strand
ACTGCCCATCTCCCGCTGGAGCGAGGCGATGATCGGGGCGTTCGGGAAGTTTTCGCGGACGAGGCGCCAGGCGGTCTGCTTGACGTGGGCGTTGGGACTTGAGTTCAGGGCCTGGGTCAAACCGGCGAGATCGCTGTGATCGAGGTTGAGCGCGGGCAGCGTGCGAGCCTGCTGATGCTGCACGCGCCAGATGCGGGAGAAATAGTGGTCGCGATCGGGCCGGACGGCGGCGTTGGCCGGACCATGTTGCGGACCGCGGGTGTCGTTGTGGATCACGGCCTGATTGTAGAAATCGACCACGTAGAGTGCGCCATCGGGACCAATGCGCGTCTCGATCGGACGGAACCAGAGATCTCGGCTGCGAATGAACTCGGTCTCCTCGCGTCCCTTTTCCTTTTCGGTCCGGTAGGTCACGCCATCGGGGCGGACAAACTGGTGATGCACCAGATTCAAGGTGGGTTCGCCGGTGAAGTAGCTGCCGTTCCATCGCTCGGGCCAGGCGCCGCCATCATAGATTGCGCAACCGGCGGCGGCGGTGAAGCGGCCGACCTGGTCGATTTGCACGTAAGCCTGTTCAGGCCAGGTCATCAACGGATAGGTCTTCTGGCCGATGATCATGCCCTTCCACGAGGTTGTTCCGGGAATCTTGCCCCTCGCGAGCACGGACTCGGGCAGGACGGTGTGGAAGAAAACCGTTCCGCTGGTGGGCTGGGTCCAGAAGACCTGACCGTCCCAGGTGATGTCGAGGCCCCAGGTGTTGCCGCCCCGGCTGCTGTACTGCTCGAACGCGCTGCCATCGGGCTTGAAACGCACGACACCGCTGTTGGCCACTCCGAAGGCGGTTTTGCCATCGGCGGAGGTGACCTCACCGCGGCTATAACCGTGGGTGGCGTAGATCCAGCCGTCGTTGCCCCAGCGGAGATTGTTGATCACGGCGTGCGTATCAGCGATTCCGAGACCTGTATAGAGTTTCGTGCGCCGGTCGGCGACGCTGTCGCCATTGGTGTCCTCGAGGAACCAGATGTCGGGGGCGGAGGCGGCGATGACTCCGTTGCGATAGAAGCAGAAGCTGGTGACGAGCTCGAGCTTGTCGGCGAAGACCGCTTTGTGATCCATCAGCCCGTCGCCGTTGGTATCCGTCAGAATTGAAATCCGGTCCTCGGGATCGCGGTCTTGTTTGAGAGGGTGAAGTGAGCCGCTGTCCTTCCAGGGAGTGGTGTTGGGGACGCGGCGCCCGTTCGGGTACTCGGGCGTTTCGTTGACCCAGAGACGGCCCTTTTCGTCCCAGTCGAGATTCATCACCTTGTTGATCAAAGGCTCGGAGGCGACGAGGGAGAGTTTGAATTCGGGATGGACCTCGATGGCCGCCGCGGCCTTGGCGGGGCTGGTGGGCCCGCCGTCGACGTAACGCAGGGCGTCGCCCAGCTCCTCGGGTTTGCAAAGGGCGTCGACATTGGAACGCTGGCCGGCCCAGGCGATGCCGCGGAGGAGCAGTGTGCGGTAGTTGGGGCGGTTGAAAGTGACATGGTAGTGGCCGGGAATGGAGACGAACGCGCGGTAGGGGCGGACGGCGCCCTCGACGGAACGCTCGTAGGTCCACATCTGTGGCTGGACATCGTAAATGCTGACCCGCTTCCCGCCTCCAGTGAGCTCGTCGGCGCGCTTTTGGGCTCTGTCGTTGCGGGCGCCGGCGGCTTTGGGAGTGTAGGCGGCGGCGAGGATGCGGGATTCCGGGAGCACCTCCAGGTCGTAGTAGATCTCGTCGTTCATCGCCCAGTTGGATACGTCGGTGGTGATGGGACTGGAGCGATCGGTGAAGTACAGATGCATCGGGCCCTCGAGCCACTTGGTGGTGCCGAACCGCCACGTACCGCCGATGATCGACTTGTACCAATCGGGGTCGCGAGAGACGGCGGCGGCGTGGATGACGACGATGCCGCCGCCGCGCTTGAGGTAGGCCTGAAGGGCGTCGCGTTCGGCGCCGACGGCGATATTGCCGGCCTCGGGGGCGTTGAGCACGAGCACGTCGGTCTGCTCAAGTTCGGCGGCGGTGGGAAACGCCGGACCACCCCGGGCCGCCGCGCCGCGCTCGTTGAGCAAGGCGGTCCACTCGGCGAGAAAGCGCGGGTGATCGTGGGCACCGGGGCCGTGCGTTTTGGGACCCGAGCGGATGAAGACGCGAAGCGGGGCCTCCGCGTGGAGTCCGAGTGACGAGAACGCGAGAAGGATCAGGAACGCGAGGGCGGGGCGGACGTGCATGGGGACAAGAGAATCAGGAGGTAACCGCAAATGGACCTAAACGGACGAAAATGACGGGAAGCGTAGGAGGATGGGAGGGCATTACCGTGGACTTCGACCGCATGATGTTCGCGTGCGTGCGTGTCCAGTCTCCGGGAGTTCGATTGGCCGAGCTCACGCGAGCGTGGCGCAGGGGATGAGACCCTGGCGCAGGGAGGCCCAAGGTTCCTCGGAGGAGACATCCGCAGGATCGGTCACGGCGGCAAGATCATCGGGAAGCCTGGCGGGGGAGAGGATCGCGAGGAAAACCAGGGGCTCGTCGTGGGGGTTGTAGGTCGCGTGGGGCGTGCCGGGGGGGATGTGGGCGATTTCTCCGGGAAGGAGGATACGATGGTCCGCCCCGACCCATTGCTCGGCGCGACCGGAAACGACGTAGATGATCTCCTCGCGATGGGGATGACGGTGGAACGGGTGGCAATGCCGCGAGGGCATGTGGGCGCGGACGAGAAGCAGTTTCTCCGCAGCGACGACATCGGGGCGGCAGAGCCACTCATTGTGTGTCCAGGCGTTGGATTCGCGAGCGGCGTCGGCAAGACGGACGAAGTGGCGGTCGGAGGGGTGCACGGTGGGGGAGGAGTTTCACGCGAAGACGCGAAGGCGCGAAGGTCGGAGAGCAGAAGGCGATGAGCGGGAAAGGAAAGGGACGGAGGAGAGGGACGGAGGAGAAACACGTTCCGTGTTCCTCTACGGGGATGTGAGAGTTCGGATCGTTGTAGCGGAATTCGGAACGAATTTCGTGTTTGAGGATGGAGGCAAGGACGCAGGATGCAGGCCGGAGGCCGGAGTTAAGTGCGACTTCGCGCCTAACCCACCACGGGCCTTTGGCTGGCGGGGGCCTTGAGGGACTTGAAGGTGCGGGTGAGCGAGGTGAGGGATTCTTCGAAGCCCATGCGCTCGAGGCTGCTGGCCCCGACGAAACCGACGGCATCGGTGCCGTCGAGCACGCGCTTGGCGTCGGCGGGGGTATTGACCGGGCCGCCATGGCAGAAAAAGAAGATGTCGTTCCGGACCTGGCGGGCGGCCTGGATGATGTCCTGGGTGACCTTGAGGGTGTGCTCCCAGCTGACGACCGCATTCTTGACGCCGACGCTGCCACCGATGGTGGTGCCGACATGGGCGATGATGGCATCGGCACCGGCCTTGGCCATTTCGGTGGCCTCCTCCGGTGTGGCGACGTAGACGATGGAGAACAGATCCATGCGACGGGCGAGCGCGACCATCTCGTATTCCTTTTTCACGCTCATGCCGGTCTCCTCGAGCACCTGGCGAAAGTGACCATCGACGATCGTGTGAGTGGGAAAATTGTTCACCCCTGAAAAGCCCATTTCCTTCACCTTTCCGAGCCAGTGCCACATCCGCCGGCGGGGATCGGTGGCATGGACCCCGCAGATCACCGGAACCTCTTCGACGACGGGAAGGACCTCGAATTCGCCGATCTCCATGGCGATGGCGTTGGCGTCGCCGTAAGCCATGAGCCCGCAGGTGGAGCCGTGGCCCATCATGCGGAAACGACCGCTGTTGTAGATGATGATGAGGTCGGCGCCGCCCTTCTCGATGAATTTGGCGCTGATGCCGGTGCCGGCGCCGGCGGCGATGAGGGCGTCGCCCCTGGCGAGCGTGGCATGAAGGCGCTCGCGCACCTCCTCGCGAGTGTAGGGATTACCTTTACCGGTCCAGGGATTGGGCATGGGAATGGGAAGAATGAAGGGGGAAGAGTGGAGGGTGAAACCAGAACGGGGAGCGCGGTCGGCGGGTGAGGGGTGGAGGGATGGTGGAGGGCGGGGCGGCGGGGTAAAGGGCGGGATTCACACGCTTGGCTGATGAATTTGCACCTGAAGACCGAGGCGTCGAGGTGCGTGCGAGGTTTGGCGAGGGACTGCCGGTGTCGCCGTGGCAGATGGCGAGGTGAGGCTTGGACGGACTGGGCGGGCCGGAAGAGCCGCGGCGAGCGTCCTTGACCCTGAGGTGGAAGGGCGGTCATCGGTCATGGTCCTCGATTGCACCATGAGCCTCCCTTCACCCGCTGCAGATTCCACCACGCTTGCCCGGCAACGGCGTGGCGTGGCGTGGATGTTGCTCTCGGTGGTTTGCTTTACGTCCAATGTACTTTTGATCAAGGCATTGGGAACGATTGAAAGCGTCAGTGTCTGGTTGATTTCGAGTGTGCGTTTTTCGGTTGGACTGGCGCTGGTCGCAATCGTGTTTTGGAAGGAGTGGCGTCCGCGGCAACTGGTGCAGGATCGGAAGCTGATTGAGCGGGGAGTCATCGGCGGGCTGTCCGTCTACGGCTATTATTTCACGGTGGTCACGTTGGGGGCCGGGCGGGCCACCTTTATCAACAACACCTATGTGGTGATGGGTGCTTTTATGGCGGTCTTTTGGCTGGGCGAGAAGCTGCGACCGGTGCTGTTGCTTGGAGGGATCGTGTCCCTTGGCGGACTCGCGTTGTTGACCGACGTGTTTGGTGCCGCGGGTGGACCGGGCCTTTACGACCTGTTGGCGGTGGGGGTGGCGGCCTCGTCGGCCTGGGTGGTGATCACCATCCGGCAACTGCACGCATCCGGAACTCATACGGCGACGATCTTTTCCGCCCAGTGCGTTTATGGACTGGTTCTCTGTCTGATCCCGGCGTGGGTGGGATTTGCCGGACCCACCCGGGAAGCGTGGCTGTTGATGATCTTGGCGGGAACCTTCGCGGGGGTGGGGCAGATCGCGATGACGCGGGCATTTGCCGTGCTCTCGGTGGGAGGCGGGTCTTTGCTGCAAATGTTGGTGCCGGCGGGCGTGGCCTGCGGCGGGGTCCTGTTCTTTGGGGAGCACTTTCTGCTCTTCGAGCTGATCGGTGGAGCCCTGATCATCTTGGGCACGGCGATGCCGGCGTGGCGCAAGGCCTCGTTTTGACCAGGGCGGAGTGCCCGGTGGCGGTCCTGAATGTGGCTTGAAGGTGATCG
>JBBRGR010000171.1:0-5249 GCA_038223815.1 Gemmatimonadales bacterium | reverse complement strand
GTCCTCGCCGATGGCGCCCCGCTGGAAGGGCCCGGCATGGATGGCATCGGCGTCCGCGAGGCCGTGGCGGTGCTGCATGGCCGGTTGCCGCCGGATCTCCTCGTCAGCGCCATTGCGACGGCCACACGCCAGTACGCCAAGCGTCAGGAAACCTGGTTTCGTCATCAACTCCGCGGCGACGTCCTCGTGCTGGACGCCACCCGCCCCCCCGAGCAGCTCGCCGCCACGATCGCGGCGGCCTGGGAGCGTCCATGCACATGAAGATCGGCATCACCTGCTATCCCACGTACGGCGGCTCGGGCGCCGTTGCCACCGAACTCGGCCTCGACCTCGCACGCCGCGGCCACGAGGTGCACTTCATCACCTACGACTCGCCCTTCCGGCTGCGCGGGTATGTCGAGCGGGCGTACTTCCACGAAGTGGACACGGCGATGAGCCGCTATCCCCTCTTCGAGCACTACCCCTATACGCTCGCCCTGGCCTCACGACAGTATGAAGTCGCCGTGCAGGAGCAGCTCGACCTGCTGCACGTCCACTACGCCATCCCGCATGCGACCACGGCGTTTCTGGCGCGCGAGATGCTGCGCGGCGAACGCGACTTGAAGGTCATCACGACGTTGCACGGGACCGATATCACCCTCGTCGGCCAGGAAGCCTCGTTCTACGCCATCACCAAGTTCTCGATCGAGCGGTCGGATCGGGTCACCGCCGTCTCCGACTTCCTCCGGGATGAGACCTATCGCGCCTTCGGGTGCGTCAGTTGCGATCTCGAGGTGATTCCGAATTTCATCAATCTTCTCGAGTATCGGCCCGAGGCCGCGACGGGCCGGGACAGCCTCGCGCCCGGGGATCAGCGGCTGCTGGTCCACGTCTCGAACTTCCGCGAAGTGAAGCGCGTCAAGGACGTCGTGCGGATCTTCGCACGGGTGCGGAAGGCGATGCCGGCCACGCTGCTCATGGTCGGCGATGGGCCGGATCGTGCCGACGCCGAGCACGAAGCCCGGGAGCTCGGCGTGGCCGCCGATGTGCGTTTCCTCGGACGCCTCGACACGGTGGCGCCGCTCCTGGCGGCTGCGGATCTCTTCCTCTTGCCGTCGCAGAGCGAATCCTTCGGCCTCGCCGCCCTGGAGGCGATGGCGTGTGGCACGCCCGTGGTGGCCGCCCGCACCGGCGGACTGCCGGAGGTCATCACCGATGGCGTCGATGGTATTCTCGAGCCGGCGGGCTCGGTCGAGGCGATGGCCCGACGCGCCGTCGAACTGCTCAAGGATCCGGTGCGGTATGCGCGCATGCGCCAGGCGGCACTCGTCCGGGCGGCGACCTTCGCCTCGGACATCGTGGTCCCGCAGTACGAGGCACTCTACGAACGCGTGCTGGGCGAGCGATGATGCTGATGCCGCTGCTTATCGCCGTGATCCTGGGGATCGTCGAGGGGGCGACGGAGTTTCTCCCCGTCTCGTCCACCGGGCACCTGATTGTCGTCGGCGATCTCCTGGGGGCCACCGGAGCGCGCGCGGAGACCTTTGCCATCGTGATCCAGGTCGGTGCCATCCTCGCCGTGATCTGGCACTATCGTGCGGCCCTGGTCGCGCTGGTGACCCGAATGCTCGGCGCGGGCCCCGAGCGCCGCCTCGTCGGGAATCTCCTGCTCGGCTTTTTCCCGGCCGCGGTCGCCGGGCTGTTGCTGATCTCCTGGATCAAGGCCACCCTGTTCGCCTCCAGCGTCGTGGCCTGGGCGCTGATTGCGGGCGGTCTGGTCATGCTGCTGCTCGAGTGGCGTCGACCGGTCACCACCGCTCCGACGCTCGCCGAGGTCACCCCCCGCCAGGCGTTGGGCATCGGCTTCGCGCAAGTCCTCGCGATGGTACCGGGGACCTCGCGCGCCGCGGCCACGATCCTTGGCGGCTATGCCTTCGGCCTGTCCCGGCCGGCCGCGACCGAATTCTCCTTTCTGCTCGCGATTCCGACCATCATCGGCGCGGCGACGCTTGACCTCGCCGAGAGCTGGCAGCTCTTCACCGCCGCCGACCTGCCGCTCTTCGCGGTGGGGATCGCGGTGTCCTTCGTGACGGCGCTGCTGGTGATCCGCGGCTTTCTTCGCTACGTCGAACGGCACTCGTTCGTGCCCTTCGCCTGGTATCGCATCGCCTTCGGCGTCCTGCTCCTTGTGCTGCTGCAGCGAGGCGTGCTCTGAGCGACCAGCCGTTGGTGACGTACCTGGATGAGGTGGAGAGCACCATGGAGCTGGCCCACGCGGCGGCAGCCGAGGGGGCGGCGCATGGCGCGGCCTTCGTCGCGGCACGGCAGCGGATTGGTCGCGGCTCACGGGGGCGATCCTGGGTGTCCGAGCGGGGCGGGCTCTGGTGTTCGGTGATTGCCCGCCCAGCGAGCGCCGATGCCTTTGCCGCCCTCTCGCTCCGCGTCGGACTCGCGGTCGCCGATGCGCTTGAGGCACAGGTGCCTGGTCTCCCGGCGGTCGCGCTGAAGTGGCCCAACGATCTCCTCGTCGAGGGGCGCAAGGTGGCCGGCATCCTCTGCGAGGCCTCCTGGAGCGGATCCCAGTGTCGCTGGGTCGTGGTGGGCCTGGGCATCAATGTTCGCAATCCGGTCCCGGGCTCCCTTGCCGGCACGGCGACCCGCTGCATTGCCTGGGCCCCGGATGCGACGGTCGAGCAGCTCGTGGACCCGATCCTCGCGGCGGTTGCACGGGCCGCCACCAACGCGGGGCCGCTCACCGACGGCGAGTTGACCGCCTTTCTCCGCCGCGATGCCCTCGCCGGGCGTCGAGTGCGCGAGCCGATGGTGGGCGAGGCCGTCGGCGTGCAGGCCGATGGCAGCCTGCTGGTGCGCGACATGACCGGGCAGCTCCATCCGGTGACCGCCGGACTGGTCCTCGATCCCGACTGACGCGAGATTCCACCCATGCTCCTCGCCCTCGACATCGGCAACACGGAGGTCACGGTCGGCCTCTTCTCCGAGCGCCTGCTTCTCGGCCAGTGGCGCCTGACCACCGTCGCGGACCGCACCCCGGATGAATGGGCGATGGTGCTCGATGCCTGCCTGCGGCGAACCGGCCATCACCCGGCCGAGGTCACCGCCGCGTGCCTCGCGTCCGTTGCGCCGGCCGTCACGTCGCCCATGCTCAGTGCCATTCGCGCGGGCTACACCGAACGGGTCGGGCTGGTGGAGGCGAGTGCCAAGCTTCCGTTGGTGCTTGATGTCGATGAGCCGCTGGCCGTGGGCCCCGATCGGATCGCGAACGTGCTGGCGGCCCTCGATCGCCACCCCGGCGACACCATTGTGGTCGATTTCGGAACCGCCACCACCTTTGACTGCGTCACCGCGGATCGGCGCTTCATCGGTGGCTCCATCATGCCCGGGCTGCGCACCTCCGCGGAGCAACTGGTCCGGAAGGCCGCCAAATTGACCGCCACCGAATTGGTGGCCCCCGCGCACGCGATCGGACGGCGCACCGATGAGCACATTCGTGGCGGTGTCCTCTTCGGGAGCGCGGACGCCGTGGACGGCATGGTGCGCCGGATTCGGGCGGAGTGGCCGAACGGGGCCGTCCCCAGGGTGATCGCCACCGGCGGGCTGGCCGGGCTCGTGGCCCCGCACACCACCTCCGTGGAGGCGGTCGAGCCGGACCTCACCTTGCATGGCATCCTCGTCGCGGCCGATGCGCTCGGACTGCGCCCATGAGACGCGGTGGCTCGGAGGCGCTGACGATCGACCCGCTGCGTGCCACGCCGGGCCGGCGCATCGCGGGTCGGCTCGTCGGGCCGGCATTACCGTATCTGCTCCATCTCCGTCCGGCGGAATGGCCCATCCTGGCCGGGCACACGGTGCTCGGCTGGCTCCTCGCCACCGGCGTCGCGTGGCCGGATCGCCTCGGGTGGTTGGGACTCGCCGCCTGGGTCGTGGCGCTGAATGGTGGTACCCTCGCGCTGAACTCCGCTTTTGACCGCGATGAGGACGATGTCGCCTACCTGCGGCGCCCGCCTGCGGTGCCGAGCGGACTGGCCGTCGCAGCGCTGACGCTCATGGCCCTCGGGCTGATCGTCACGTGGACGGCACCCGTTGGCTATCGGTGGGCGTATGGGATCTGCGTCGTACTCTCGATCCTCTACTCCATGCCACCCGTCCGCCTGAAGGCGGTCGGCGGAGCGGACTGGGTCATCAACCTCGTCGGGTTCGGCGTGATTTCCCCGTACGCGGGCTGGGCGTTGTCGGGCCGGGCCCTCACCGGTCCGGTGTCCGTGATTCTGCTCGCCTTTGGCGCCCTCTTCGCCGCGTTCTACCCCCTGACGCAGCTCTATCAGATGGATGCGGACCGGGAACGGGGCGACCAGACACTCGCCATCCGGCTCGGGATCCAGCGCTCGCTCGGGGTGGCGGTCCTCGGCGTCGGGGTCGCGTTCGGGATGTTGACCGGGGCGGCAATGGCCTCTGGATGGGGAGGAACTGCGGCCCCGCTCCGCGTGGGTCTCCTGGGGCTGGCTGGGCTCGCCTGGATCGTCGTGCTCGCACCGTGGTATCTGCAGGGGCGAGGTTGGAGCAGCGCCGATCACCAGCGGGGGATGTATCATGCCCTCGCGGCGTGGGCCTTGACTGACGTGGCGGTCGTGTTTGCCTGGGTGGGCTGACGCCGTCCCCTTGGCTCCACCACCTCGACGCCGCTATTTTCGGCCTGTTCGGACCCACTCCCGGAGAATCAGTGATGGCCACTGCGGTCCCCTTTGAGAACAGCAGCGACGCAACCGATATCTCGGTCATTTTGCGTGGCGCGATCGTGCTTGGCATCGTGCAGGCCGTCTGTGTCTTCCTCGTCTCCGTGGCCAACAAGGCCCTGACGGGAACGGCGGATGCCGCCGTGACCGGTGTGGTGGTGGCGGTCGGTGCCATCGTCACCATGTTCTATCCGGCGATGCGCACGCGCCCGCGGACCATTGAGGGCCTTGCCGGGGCGGCTGGCATCGGATTGGGCGCCGCACTCGTCTTCCTGGTGCTCGACGTCGCGCTCCTGCAGCCGCTCGGGACGTACACCAACCGCTGGCACGAGGTCGGCGGCGGCTCCAACTGGTGGTATCATCCGACGTGGTGGATCGTCGGCTGCTATCTCTCCTGGCTGGGTGCATGGATCATCGCCAATCAGACCAACAAGAATGGGTCGGCTTCATTGCCGGGGGCCGTCGCGCTCGTGGAGGTGCTGACCGTGGTCGTCGGGGCGGCCGCGGCGGCGCTCCACT
>JBBRGR010000170.1:0-5257 GCA_038223815.1 Gemmatimonadales bacterium | reverse complement strand
GCGTGCACCCGGGAGTACACCGAGGACGGGTCGAGCGCGAGCAGCTTGAAGATCTTCTGGAGGGTGGTGATTTCTGCTGGGGACACGTGCCCATCGGCGGCGGCGACCGTGGTGACGAAGTCCCCGATGGCGTCCCGCTGCTCTCGGCCGAGGGTGGCGAGGCGCTTGGTGAGACCGGTGAGCTTGGTCTGCCCGGCGAGCAGCCACCTCAGATGCGCGTTCAGACGGACCCGTTCCGGGTGCGAGAGGTGCATGGACTGCTCGAGGTGGTCCGCCAGGTGCGCGGTCTCGGCGTCGCTGACGGTGCCGTCGGCGATGGTGACCGCGGCAGCCAGGTGCAGCAAGACGGCCGCCGCCGCGTACTCGGGGCTGGGTGTGGTGGGCTGACCGGCCGCGATGCGGAACAGGACCGCGGGCGTGCCGCCTGCGATGGCGGGACCGCCGTGGCGCACGTCGGGTTCGACGCCGACACCTCGGGCGCCGAGGAGCTGGGCGAGCGCGACCGCGTCAGCCTTCGCGAGCTTCCCAGGGGGCTTGGTCGGCCAGAACGTGAGCAGGTCGGCCGCGTCGATGACGACAGACGGCTGCGCGCCGAGACTGGTGTCAATGAACGCGCCGAGCCGGGCCAGCTCGGCGTCCTCCCCGGCGGCGGCGCCGGCGACGAGCTCGGGCGGGAGAAGAGCGGTCGCGGCGAGCGTGCCGGCACCGTCGGGGTTCCGGCCGAGGTACCGGCTGTACGGGTCGAGGCTGCTCGTGACGTCGTCGACGAGCGCGGCTAGCTTCTTCGCCGGCACGGCCTGGGTGAGGACGTCGGGAAGCTGCGTGGACAGCTCAACCGGCCCGATGCCGGCACTGGCCGAGTGGTAGTCGGACCTCAGCAGGGTCTTGGTGGCACGGACGGTGAACCCGGTGCCGTGCTTGGCCGCGTATCGCGCGCGGAACAGCGCCTCGAACTCGTTCGGGCAGCGGGTCGCGGGCGTCCGGAGGTAGATCTCGGGGTGGTAGTGCGCCCACGCGAGGGCCCAGTCCGTCGGCACCGGTGCGCCGATTTTCGCGAACTGGCCGAGCCCGACCCGCAGCGTCATCGGGACCTGCCACTTGTCGCCGTCGCGAGCGGGCGCGCTGCTGGCGTCGGAGTCGGTGAGGTAGAAGTCGAGCAGGTGCAGAAACTGCGTCGCGTACCCGCGGAACGAGTGGTTATCGCCGTAGATGCCGAGCAGGCGGGCGACCTCGCTGCGGATGGCGGGCAGCTCCGCCAGGGCGGTTGCTTTCGTCCTCTCGGTGGTCGTGTCGAGCAGGACCCGGCGTTCGAGGCCGTAGAAGAACAGGAACGCCCAGCTGACCGGGGCTTCGGGGGAGCGGCGCCCGTCGGCGAGCCAGGTGAGGTACGCGGCGCGAGCTCGTGGGCTGATGTCGTCGTAGGACGGCCAGTACCCCACGGTCTGCCCGGCCCAGTCGGGCTGACGGAAGTCCGCCTGCAACCTCGGGTCGATGAGCGCGGGCTCGGTGCCGCGACCGTTCGCGGCGCGCAAGTTCCGCCCGACGTACAGCATCCCGCCGGACAGGATGACGCCGTTCACGTCTACCGCCACACCAGGCGGCACCCAGACGTCGGTTCCGCGCTTGCCGGCGACCACCACGTGCGGCGACGGCACCGAGGCAGGCCGCGGTGCAACGGGCGCGGTGGGCGCAGGTGCCGGGGGAAAGGGCTGGTTGTCGACTGGTGCGGCATGCCGGCCACGCGGGACCTCAACCGGCGGCGCCGCAGTTGCCGGCGCCGGCATCGGCGGCATCGGCGCGTAGCCCGCAGGCGCAGCGGGTGCGGGCGCTCTCGTTGCGGTCCGTGGCGGCGAGGGTGTGACCGGCGTGGGCGGGGCGGGGCGCGCGTGCTTGCCCGCCGACGAGTCCGACTTGTCGCGTCGGAGCCGGTCGAGCAATCCCATGTCGTCCCCGTCCTGTGAACGGTGCACCGTGTCGATCACCGCCTCGGGCAGGTTAGCGACCTGGGTGGACACGACGTGGCGACTTGCGTGGATCTGTCCGACCTTGTGCGTCTGGGGCGAACCGATCATGGCTCGGCACGTACACCGGGCGCATCCCCAACCGTGCGCGGAACCAACACTGCCTGACTCGTCACGAAGCGCCGCGCAGCCACTGCACTGCTTGTCGTTCCCGCTACACCGGGAGCGGCGTGGTCAGGGTTGGAGCCTCTGGAACGCCTCCTCGCCATGCTTTGCGATGTAGTAGTGCACCGCTCTGGTGGCGACCTCAGTCAGCACCTCAACCATCTCGTCCTTCGACCACTTGGCGCGACGAAAGAAGAAGCTTCCACGATTAAACCGTCCGTCGTCGCCAAGGTTCACAACACTGATCTCGTTTAGCCGCCCGAACATGGCAATGGTTCGGACGCGGTCGAGGATCGAACTGTCATCATCGAAGTCGATCCCGTAACCAAAACAGACGAAGGGCATGATCCCCTCGTCGATGAGCATCGTTCGGAATCCGATAACGTTCTTTCCGAGCCGCTCGATCGCATTTCCTTTCGCCTGTTTTGCGAGGCCTTCGGCCGCCCGGAGATCGTTCGTGCCCTGGTTCTTGACCTCCGCGATCAGTATCGGAAGCAAATCGCCACTAGCGGTAATCAGCGAGAGAAGGCCGCCATCCGGGTTCATGGATGACGTGGGGAAGGGATCATCGAATGGCACCGAGGGGAACTCGGCGCGAAGTTTATTAACAATCTCAGCCAGCGTGACGCGCTTGCGATGGTCAAGCGTATACCCGAATTTCGCGGTGACCGCCTCGGAGACTTCGACGATCGCTTGGCCGAGTTCGGTCTCCTGTTGGCTCGATGTCAGGTTTATGATAGTGCCATACCTGTTCAGGCGTAAGCGGTCCTTTTGTGCCATCGGCTAAGCCTGGCGATCGA
Organism: Gemmatimonadales bacterium; assembly: GCA_038223815.1. Classification (GTDB taxonomy): domain Bacteria; phylum Gemmatimonadota; class Gemmatimonadetes; order Gemmatimonadales; family GWC2-71-9; genus Palsa-1233. The sequence continues at coordinate 2,331 of JBBRGR010000170.1, read as the reverse complement.
GTAAGAACAGATGTTCGTTGACATGTATTGCTCGGTCGCGGAGGTTACGGCTGCCGCGGAAGGTATTGTAGGGAACAACCATTTCATCGACTCGCCCGTGCGTCTCAAGAGAGCTCTTCAGCGCCTGCGTGGAGATGTAGCCCTCCGCGTTAAATGAGACCAAGAGGAATCGCGCGGGAACGCGGTCAAAGAGATCTCGCATCAAGGCCAACGACTGTTTGCGGACGTTGTATCCTGAACGGTTCCAATCCGTTGGGATGCCCGACACCTGACTGAACTCACGTGGGCGCTTATAGTCAACCAGCAGGTTCAGCATGAAGTAGTTCGAGCCGTAAGGGTGCTGATTATATGGCGGGTCAATGTAGACCAGGTCCAGTTCAGGTAGATCAGAAAGGACGGCGTTCGCATCTCGCCGCAGAACGATACTTTCCGTCGCGAAATGGCTGTGAACTGGCACTTCAAGCGAAATCGGCTGAAGGATGCGCGTTAGAGCATCCCCCGCCGCTGCGCCGAACTTTCCTATGCCCGTGTTCTTATCTTTATAGAAGCCCTTGAACACGCCGCTCGTGTTCGCGTGCATTGATGCTCTGGAAAGAAGCGGTCCGAGAAGTAGTGGTCGAATCCGATCGTCCAGCTGCGAAAGTTCCTGAGCGAAGAAGTCCAGTCGGCGCGCGTTGTCGTTGGTGTAAAAAGCTCGCTCTCCCGGCTGAATCTCTTGATCGTCAATCGGTGAGTACATTTCACGAATGAAACCGGAATGGGTTTCGCCTGCGTTAGCGCGCTTGTTCAACCCCGAAATGACGTCGCTCAGGTTGCGAACTAGCTCTGCATCATAATTCGTTGAATAGCAGACATTTACCACCTCCGAGTACGGTTCCAAGTCGTTAGCGACCACCAGGGAGGAGTGCTTCCGGAGAAGTCTTGCCACGAAGCCACTTCCAGAAAAGAGGTCGAGGGCGAGAATCTTGCGGCCATCGAGTCTCGACCTAACCTCCGAAACGGCGCGTTCCAGGTTCTTCGCGAGGCCGCGCTTGTTACCGATATACGTGATGAGCTGCTTGGAAAGGAAGTCCAGGTTCTCGCCGCGCACGCCTTCGTGCTCAGGGGAATCAAAGAGCGTCAGCTCGTCATTGGCTGCTGCGTTGGTCACTGACTCTCCCTCAGTTGCACCGACCGCCGGGTCCGGATGACCCTATCGGCGCCATAGCCCCCGCCCGGCGGTTCTTCCGCCCGCGAGTCGCGAGCACACGGAACGGGTGCCTTTACGACTGGTGAGGTTGCCGGAGCCCCTGCTGTGCCGGCGGGGGAAGAGTGCGAGCAGCATGACGGATGCCGAGGACCGCTATCCGTGCCGACGCCAGCAGCGGTCCGGCGACTGCGCCGGCGTTGTCACCAGTGCGTTCGAGCCCGGCTTTGGACATACGCGGGACGAGCGAGACGAGCGAGGCGTCGCGGGCGGGGGATCGCAGTCCGCGTGACATCCCGGCCAGCGCACGTAGGACGGCGACCTGCCACACCGCGGTCGCCGCAGTAACCAGGTGGCCCCCGAGGCGAGCCCGGCGCCCCCGGGCCGGCGTGCAGCGTTGAAGTGAGAAAGGTGGGGGGCAGGCTCGTGGTGATCTCGTGACCGGCATCGCTGAAGTACGACGCGGCCCCGACGGATGCGTCACCCGGAGTGAGTCACACGGGGTCCTCGTGTCTCCGGGTCCCTCTTGGCACTGCCGTCGCGTGTGTAACGTCAACCGTCTCCCAGATGTGTGGCGGGGAAGAACGCGACCGAGGATGCCGCACCCCTTGCCGGAGGTCCGGCCGGTGGCCTCCCGACGGCCCTCCCCCACCTGCCGGGGGCCGTGGCCGGGATGGTCGAGGGTGGCCTCGCCGACCGGACCGCTCCATCCTGCACAACCTGCGCGTGTCCGCAGGGCGGGCAGCTGTCCACAGGCTCGACGTAACTAAACCCGGGCGGAATAGGCGCGCATCCTTGCGCTACTGAGCACGCGGGGCCTGTGAGGTCAAGATCGCCGGCTCCCGATCCCGCGGTGAGCCCAGCCCGCCCACAGCAGCGTGTGGGATCTACGTGGAAGAAGCAAGGGTCAACCAGGGGTAATCAGGGGGCTCAAGGGGTATTCCCGACGGCCTCCCAGGGAGGCTAGAATCGTTGGATTCCCTTAGAATCAAGGGAATTCACGCGGAGCGGGTGACCGGGATCGAACCGGCATGGCCAGCTTGGAAGGCTGGAGCTCTGCCATTGAGCTACACCCGCGTGCGCCCCGCCGCGTTTCGCGCGCAGGGGGCCCTGGCTCTAGGATGCCAGGAGCGCTGCGGGGCGTA
>JBBRGR010000169.1:0-5260 GCA_038223815.1 Gemmatimonadales bacterium | reverse complement strand
CGTCGCAATGGCGAGGGTGGTGCGCGCGGCGCGCGGATCCTCGCGCCGCGTGCTCCAGATCCACCCGAGGGCGAGCACCCCCCAGATCCACGGGTCGATGATGAACAGCGCGTCGCCGTAGAACCATCGCGGCGAGAGCGGCATCAGCAGCCGCACCCCGTAGGAATTGAACCAGTCGAGGATTGGATGCGACCACACTCCCACCGCGGCCGCGATGAGCAGCCACCAGCGATCAAGCGGGACGCCTCGACCTCTATGCCGACGGCGACGCCAACGATGGAGCGCGACCATCGCTGCCGTCAGAATCAATGGCCAGACCCCCATGGCGAGGATGCCGTGGGTCCAGCCCCGCCGGAAGGCGAGTGCGTCGGTGCCATCCCCGACGAGATAGATGAGTGCATCGACATCCGGCAGATTGGCGCCGATGACGAGGGTTGCCGTCGCCAGTGCGGTGCGCCGCTTGAGACCGGCCTCCGCGAGTGCCAGCCCGACGAGTGAGTGGGTCAGGTTGTCCACAGGCCCTCACCGAGGTTGCGCATCGCGTCCGAAGCGGTAGGTCATGGTGTACATGCTGCTCACAGCCTGCCCGAACCGATCGAGCGCCGGGCGGAACCGATATCCGGTGAGCGTCGCAGTCACCTCCGCCATGAAGGCTGCCTCCGGGCAGGCCTCGAAGGCAGGCGCAAGCAGGGTGTCCGCCGTGACCGCGGTCCGCAGCGACCGCAGGGTCGGGAACGACCAAATGGCCGCATTGAGGGTGGTGTCCTGGGCCACCAGCGATGCCGTCGGCACGCCGAGCAGCAGGCCGGTCAGCAAGCGGGCCCTGAGGGGGGCACGCGATCGCCGTGGATCCATTGAGGGGACTCCGAAGCGTCGGGGATCGAACGTCGAGGAAGCTAGCACGGCATGGCAGGAGGAGGGGATGCCACGCCTACCCGATCTCGGGGCTGACCAGGCGGACCCGCTCGCCAAGGTGGAAGAGTGCGGTGCCGACGACCAACCCCACGACATAGCCGTAGGGGACGCTCACCGCGAGCAGTCCCACGACGACGGCGATCGGAAACTCGCGGCGCAACGGCGCCACATCGCGAAGCAGCCAGATGAGCGCGACTGCTTCGAAGAGCAGCAACACGCCGAGCATTGGCAGCGGGAAGGCGGTGGTGAGCAGATCGAAGCCTTCACCGAAGAAAAGACCACAGGTCAGGAAGATGACGCCGTAGATGATCACCGATCCGCCAGTCCGACCACCGAAGGCGTAGTGTCCCACCATCCCGCCCGAGCCATGGCAGACCGGGATCCCGCCAAACCAGGGATTCACGAGATTCATCAGCGCGTAGGTGACCCCGATCCGACGCACACTCAACGCGCGGCCGGGGAAGAGGTCGTGGGTGACCTGCTTGGTCGCCAGCACGGAATTGCCGAGCGACAGCGGGATCTGGGGAAGTGCGAGGACGAGGAAGCCGGTGAGGATGTCCGCGTACTGGGGAACGTGAAACTGTGGCAGATGGAACGCGACGCGTTCCGGAAGCGCGCCAAGGTCGAGACGAAAGGCGAGCGCATAGACCACGCCGAGCAATACGACCGGGATGGCGGCTGGGAAGCGACGGTTGCCGAGCAGCAGGAGGACGATCACGAACGCCACGGTGGCGAGCAGGTACCCCGAGAGGCCATCCGACTGCACAAAGCGGCCGAGGGCGACGGAGGCGAGCTGCAGGCCCAGCCCGAACTGCACCCCGCGCACCACGCACTTGGGGATGACTCGTGCCAACCAGTCGAGCATCCCGGTGAGCGCCAGCACCAGCATCACGATGCCGATCGCCAGCCCGGCGCCATACAGCGTCGCTGCGGGGGTCTGCTGCGCGATGACGATCGCGGCCATCGCCTTGAGGGGTTGGACCGGCATCGGGAGTCGGTAGGCGAATCCGGTGAGGATCTGCATGACCCCGAACATCACCAGGACGCTGGTGCCATCGAGCCCGGAGGCCAGCGCAACGCCAATGAGCAAGGGGACGTCGGTCCCCATGTCGCCGAAGGCGCCTGCGAGTTCGTTCCGATTGAAGCGCGGTGCTGGACCGGGCGGGGGTGAGGAGTCGGTGGTCAAGGCGAATGAATAGAGCCCTTCCGCGGGGAACGGAAGGGCTCAGATCAACGGTATCGCGAGCGGAGGAGAGGTAGCTGCCGCGGTGGCGACAACCGCCGTCCTCAATCTCAGCTCTTGGCGTTCCGGCGCCGACGCACGGCGGCCATGCCAACCAGGCCAGTCGCAATGAGGGTCATGGTCGCCGGCTCCGGCACCACGTCCGTCGCCTCGGCCCGGACATCGTCGAGAAACCAGAATCCGTCATCGTGCTGGAAGGTGAACTGGACCGATGTGGTCGCCGCAGTGGCCAGAAGAGCGTAGCCGTACTGCGTGTAACCCTCCTCGCGGAAATTCACGAGGTCGAGCACGTTGCTCCCGCCCCAGGTGACCGAGAAGAGGTTCGGGGTGGTGGTCTCGATGTTGTCGAGCCAGAAGGAGAAGAGATAGGTGGCGCCTGGCGTCGTCATCAGATCCTGACTCAGGGTGCACATCGCCCCCACCGGCCCGGCGTAGAATTCATTGACTCCCTCAATCACCGCCATGCTCGGCCCGACGCCTTCGATGCAGTCGGTTCCCCCAAGGGCCCAGCCGGTCAGGTCACCAGTCTCGAAACCGCCGTTGGAGAAGAGGTTCTGCGCCGGGAGGAGGGTCGGCGCTGCGAGCAGGGCAACGGTAGCGGCAATGGCGTAGAGGCGAGCACGCATGGAGATGACTTCCTGGAATGGAGAATGAGTAACGTGGAGCGGATGCGAGAGGATACTCGGCCCGGGGCCTTGCAGCCAGATACTTCACAGCATCGTTACGCCCGATGCGCAGCCTTTACAATCGCAGCCGGTTCACGAGCGCGCCCGGGCGTGACGAGGATGTGACCGGGGGCGCAACAGGCCGTGACACAAGGGAATGAGCTTCGCCGGCTGTCGCACCATCCCCGCCGACTGGTTCCCTTGGAGGTCCCGTGCTTCGCAGGCTCCTGCTCTTCGTTCCCCTTGCACTGCTGTCGCTGACCGCGTGCTCTGATGATCAACTGCCGACCACGTCGGACGCCTCCAGCGGACCGCGCTTCGCGATCTCCGACGGTGCCCGCGGCGGCACCCCGGAGTTCTTCTGGCTCACGCCCACCGTCGCATCCGCGCCGATCACGACGGGCGCGGTGGATGTGGCAGCCCTGCCGGAGGTGGCGGTCGAGGTCTGTACGCTTGGGGGCAACGGCACCTGCGTCGGGGCACCACTCCAACGCATGACCGCGACGTCGCTGCCGCAGCCGACGCGGATCACTTTCGATCCGGCAACTGGTGCCTACGCGCTCACCTGGCTGACCGCCCCCAGCCGAGCGGCCGCGGGGAAGAACTACCGCGTAAGCGTGCTGCGTGACGCCCGGACGCTGGGCTTCGTCGATGTGTCGATCGTGCAGTCGGCGCAACAGTTGGCTGGTGTGAACACCGCGCTCTTTACCGGTGTGGTGAAAGGGCAGCCGTTCCCCGTCCGCTTCCGGCTGGAGCAGCCGAGCGCAGCGCGGTATGTCAAGGTCAACGAGGTGGAATCGAGCCAGGGGGTGCCCGGAGACTGGGTCGAGCTGTTCAACACCAGCGAGCAACCCGTTGACGTGGGCGGCTACGTCTTCCGCGACAACGATGACAGCCGCGGCTACACCATTCCGGCAGGGACGATCATCGCAGGGAAGGGGTATGTCGTGCTGGACGAGTCGATCCAGGGCTCTCCCGGCTTCGCGTTCGGTCTCGGCAGCGGCGACGCCGCGCGCCTGTTTGCCGCCGACGGCACGACGCTGGTCGACAGCTACACTTGGGCGGCCCACGCCGCGGTCACCTACGGGCGCTGCCCCACTGGGAGCGGAGGCTTCATTCCGAATGCGACCGCGACCAAGGGGACACTCAACAGCTGTCCCAACCTCGCCGCGGGGATTGTCGTCAACGAGGTGGAATCCAGCGGCGGCACGCCCGGCGACTGGATCGAGTTCCTGAACACCGGCGCGACCGCGGTGGACCTCTCGGGATACTTCGTCAGAGACAATGACAACACGCGGACCTTCAAACTGCCGTCAGGGACGATCGTCCAGCCTGGGGCCTTCCTCGTGGTCGAGGAAGCCGAGTTCGGATTCGGACTCGGCGGGGCCGACGAAGCCCGGCTGTTTGCCCCGGATGGGGTCACGCTGACCGCGAGCTATGGCTGGGCGGCGCATGCCGTCTCCACGACCTACGGCCGCTGCCCGGACGGGACCGGCGCCTTCCTGACCACCACCTCCAGCACCAAGGGCTCGGCCAACGACTGCAGTGCGCCGGTGCGCATCAATGAAGTCGAGTCGAACGACGGCATCCCCGGCGATTGGGTCGAGCTGGTCAACAACGGCAGCAGCGCGCTTGATTTGGCGGGGTACGTGCTGCGGGACAACAGCGATGCCTCGAACTACGTGTTTCCTGCCGGAACTCTGATCCCGGCGGGCGGCTACCTTGTGCTCGAGGTCGCCCAATTCCTCTTCGGGTTGGGCGGTGCCGACGCGGCACGGCTCTTCGCCCCAGGGGGCACGACGCTCATCGATAGCTACGCCTGGGCTGTCCACGCCCCGGCAACAACCTACGGGCGCTGCCCGAACGGAACCGGTACCTTCACCATCACGACGGCCGCCACCAAGGGCAGTGCCAACAGCTGTCCGGGCGACCTCGTGCTGGCCGCGTGGCCTGGGGATGCGACGGTCGTGACCGCCGATGCGGGCGGCGTCTTCGGCGGCAACATGAGTGGCCTGTCCCACATCGGGTCTGGCTCGGCGACCCCGGGTGTCCTCTGGGCCTCGAAGAATGGCCCAGGCAGCATCTATCGCCTGCTCTGGAACGGATCACTCTGGGCGCCGGACCCGGCGAACAATTGGTCGGCTGGGAAGCTTCTCCGCTATCCCGATGGGCTCGGGGATGTGGACGCCGAGGGGATCGTGGCGGCTGGCGCGGAGCTGTACGTCGCGTCGGAACGCAACAATGCCGCGAGCTCGGTCAGTCGCAATGCGATTCTCCGCTTCGACCCCAGCGCTGTCGGTGCCACGTTGACCGCGATCAACGAATGGAACCTGACCGCGGATCTCCCGGTGGTCGGGGCGAACCTCGGGCTCGAAGCGATCACGCTGGTGCCGGACAGCTACCTGACCGCGTCCGGCTTTCGTGACGAGGTCACGGG
>JBBRGR010000168.1:0-5262 GCA_038223815.1 Gemmatimonadales bacterium | reverse complement strand
TGATGCTCAAGGACCTTCAACCGTTCCTCGGCCGATTGGTCAATCGTGTCCGGCACGAGGAGGTAACAGTAGGCCCGCCGGTGGGATCGTCCGACCCGCCCGCGCAACTGGTAGAGCTGGGCCAGCCCGAAGCGATGGGCGTCGTGCACAATCATCGTGTTGGCATTTGGAACGTCCAGCCCGGACTCGACGATCATCGTGGAGACGAGGATGTCCACCTTCCCCACGACGAACTGCTGCATCACGTCCTCGAGGTCGTCCGCGGCCATCTGCCCATGGCCGACCGCCACCATCGCGCGCGGGGCCAAGGCGCGAATCCGGGCGGCGATCGTCTCGATCGTCTCGATCCGGTTGTGGACCACGAAGACCTGACCCCCGCGGTCCAGCTCGCGCGCGATCGCCTCGTCGAGCAGACCATCATCCCACGGCTCCACGAAGGTCAGGATCGGCGAGCGGTCACGCGGGGGCGTCTCGATCACCGTCATGTCGCGGAGCCCGGCCAGCGAGAGGTGCAGGGTACGCGGAATCGGGGTGGCGGTCAGCGTGAGCACGTCCACGGCAAGCCGAAGCTGCTTGAGCCGCTCCTTGTGCTTGACGCCGAAGCGATGCTCCTCGTCCACGATCAGCAGTCCGAGGTCCTTGAAGAGCACATCCTTCGACAGGAGGCGGTGGGTGCCGATCACGACATCGAGCGAGCCGTCGGCGAGCTTCTGGACCGTCTCCTTCTGCTCCTTCGCCGTCCGGAAGCGGGAGAGCGCCTCCACGGTCACCGGGTAGTCGGCGAGTCGGTCGGCGAAGGTCCGAAAATGCTGTTCGGCGAGAATCGTCGTCGGCACCAGGACGGCGACCTGCTTCCCGCCCTGGATCGCCTTGAACGCGGCGCGCACGGCCACCTCGGTCTTGCCGTAGCCGACATCCCCCACGAGCAGGCGATCCATCGGCAGGGGCCGCTCCATGTCGCGCTTGATGTCGTCGGTTGCCTTGCGCTGGTCGGGCGTGTCCTCGTAGAGGAACGACGATTCCAGCTCCCGTTGCCACCGCGTATCGGGCGGCATCGGGTAGCCGGCGTGCACCGTCCGACGCGCGTAGAGGTCGAGGAGATCCGCGGCCATCGCCTGGATCGCGTGCCGGGTCTTCTCACGGACCTTGCGCCATGCCGTCCCGCCGAGGCGATGCAGCTTCGGCGGCGGGCGATCGCCGTCATCCCCGGCGGCACGGTAGCGCTCGACCTGATCCAGCCGGTACAGCGGCACGTTGAGGCGATCGCCGCCCTCATACTCGAGCATGGCGACTTCAATCGTGCCGCCGTCGATCGTGAGCGTCTGGATGCCGCGATAGACGCCAATGCCGTGCTCGAGATGCACCACGTAGTCGCCGAGCGAGAGTGCGCCGGTCACGGTGTTCGGCGCGGCCTGCCGGTAGCGCCGTGTGCGCCGCAGGCGCCTGGCCCGCCGGAAGATCTCGTGATCCGTGAGCACCCGCAGCGTCGGCATCACGAAGCCGCCATCGAGTGCGCCGACGACAAGCGTGGTGCCGGAGGGGCGGAAGCCGTTCTCCTCGAGCAACTCGTCGAGCCGCTCCCGCTGTCCTTCGTTGTCGCAGAGGATCAGCGTCGGGGTGCCATGCCCGAGCATCCCGCGCAGTCGGCCGAGATCGCGATCGACCCGTTCCGGCGGGAAGAAGCCGAGCTGCACATCGGCCGGCTCGTCGCGGAGCAGCAACCGGGCGAAGGCATTGCGCGCGGACCGCCACGCCACCGGATCCAGGAAGAGATCCGCACGCGGCGGCGTGTCCTCGCCGAGTCGCCGGGCGATCTCCAGATGGTGCTCGGCCTCGCGCCACGCGCGCTCGACCTCTTCCTCGTCCGGATGCGAGCCATCCTCGATCAGCAGCGCATCGGACGGCAGCAGCTCGAGCAGGGACTTCCGCTGCACGGCCCCGCCGACGCGCGGGGTGCCACGCACGGCGGTGGACGAGATCGGCAGGATGGTGAGGTCGGGGAGCTCGGGGCCGGAGCGCTGCGTGGTCAGATCGAAGCTGCGGAGCGAGGCGATCTCATCGCCCCACCACTCGAGTCGTGCCGGCGCCGGCATCCCGAAGCCGTACAGATCGACGATCCCTCCCCGGACCGAGAACTCCGCGACCTCGGACACCGTCGAGACGCGGCGATAGCCCATCGTTTCAAGTGACGCCACGAGCGGCCCGAGCGGGTGCGTCTCGCCCTGGACGAGATGCAGGCGCAGCGCGGCCAGCGCCGCCGGCACCGCCGTGCGCTCGGCGCTCGCCCGGGCCGTGGTGACGAGCACCCGAAGCTCGCCGCGCAGCAAGGCCGCGAGCGTCTCGATCCGCTCCCCGGCGATCTCGTAGTGCGGCTCGTCCTCGCCGAGCGCTTCACGCTGCGGGTAGAGGGCGACGCCGCCCCCCGTGAGTGCCGTGAGATCGGTGACCCAGCGTTCGGCATCGGCCGGGGTCGTCGCGACGATGACCACCATACGTCCCGCGCCGACGCGTTCGGTGAGCCAGGTCGCGAGGACGGCGCCGCTCGAGCCGGGCAATCCGCCCAGGCGCACCGCGATCCCGCGCGCGGGAAGCCGCTCTGCCAGGGCGCGAACCGTGGCACAGCGATCGAAAGCCTCGAGGATCGGGCGAAGCGTCATTCAGGTCCGTTGGCCCGCGCGGTGAGCCAGACCGACTTCCGCGCAGACACCGAGAAGCGCAAGGAGGAGCAGGGCACCACGCAGGTCCCCTCGTCCCCCAACCGTGAAGGCCCGACGGGGGCCCTCGTCCAGCTCCAGTACCGTGGTCCGGCCCCAGAGCGTACGCACCGATCCCTCATCGGCCCGCCTGAGATCCGATTCCCGGGGGTCGAGGATAACCGATACGGCGCCCAAGGTATCCTCGCCGGCCAGCATGTGGTACACCCCAGGGGTCGGAGGGCTCCATGGCGCCCCCCCCTCGACCACCGTGCGCTCCCCCGCGCGGACCACCGCCCCAACCCGCTCCGGCAGGCGCATGGGCTCGCCAGCGACGACTCCCTCAAGCACGGCTTCCCCGCGAAGGGCGCGGCTGAGCAACGCATCGAGCCACGGGACGAACGCCGTGCCCAGCGGGAGCGCGGTCCACGCCGGCTCGAGCCGCGAGCCGAGCAGCAGGACGTCGCCGCTGCGAACCACCCAGGGCTCCCCTGCCACGGTCGCGAGGATCTCGCCTCCGCCACCGGCCGCCTCCACACGAACGCGGCGCACGACCGCTTCCCGCGTCGGCAGCAGTGGGCCGCTGTCGGTCCGTTCCTCGGCGACCACTTGCGCGCCGTAGCGCCACGCGACGCCCCGGGCCGCGAGCCGCCGGTTGAGCGCGGCCACCAGCGCCGGATCACGCGGCGGCAGCACCACGCTCGGGCCCGGACCGAGTTCGCCAACCAGGACGCCGGCGCCAGCGGTCACCCGACGATCGGCCACCAGGACTTGCAGCGCGGCATCGAGGAAGCGATCGGTCGCGTCCCACCGCACGACGGCCGGCGGCGCCACGCGGAGCGAGATGGTCTGCTCGTCGTCGGCGCGAAACTCATCCGGCGGAAGGTTCGCAGTGAGCGTCCTCCACCCCGAGCCGAGGGCAGCCACACGCTCGGCCGCCGCAACCCCCGGGAGAAGGAGGACATCCCGGGGCGCGCGCCCAGCAACGGCAAGCGCGAGTGGCACGGGCGTCGTATCGGTTCCGGTCGTCGAGACGGTCACGACGCCGCCGTCGGGCCCCCACGGCTGCACGCCGGCTGAGAACTGCGCGATCCGGCGGTTGCGTGGCGCGGGCGCGGTCGGACGCAGGACCAGCACGGGCGCCTCGCCGGTCGCCGCCGACACGGCGCTCGCCTGGAAGTCCGTGACCACCACGACCTCGCCCGGGCGCTGCGCGCCGGCGATCAAGGCGCGCCCCTCGGTGAGGGCCACCCCGAGATCGAGTCGCGTGCTCGTCAGGCGGATCGCCGCCAGTCGCTCCCGCAGCTGCGACACCGTCCCCGGAATCGCCGGACCGTCGGTGGTGCGGAGCCAGAGCCGGTCCGCCGGCGTCGCCCGGTCGAGGACCGCGTGCGCGGCACGGACCAATCCCTCGAGCAGCGGCTCGCCGTCGGCGACCATCCCGCTGCTCGCCGAGTTGTCGACCACCAGGACGAGTGCACTCGGCGCATGGCCGCCGAACGCCGCACCATCCCAGCGCATGCCCGCCATCGCGAGAATCGTCGCGAGGATCACCGCGGTGCGGACCGCGAGCAGCAGGAGGTGACGCAGCTGGATGCGGCGTCGATGATCCCGGGTGGCGTCGTCGAGGTAGCGCACCGCCGGGAAGGCAACCTCCGGCGGCTCGCGCCGCTGCACCAGATGGAGCAGGATCGGCAGCCCCGCCAGCGGCAGGGCGAGCAACGCCCACGGTGCCCCGAAGGCGATCACGCGGAGAGCGCGCGCGCCAGCGCAGTGCCGAACGGCAGGTCCGTCGGCACCAGGGCATAGTGGACGCCAGCGCCGCGACACGCGCTGCCCCAGGCACGCACCACGCCGGCCACCGTCTCGCGGTAGGCATTCCCCCAGTCGCTCGGCGCGAGCGTCACCGTCGCCCCGGTCTCCGGATCGCGGAAGCGCTGCTCATCGCCCTGGGTGAGGTCGAGCTCGGCCGGATCGGCGATGTGCAGCACCAGCACCTGATGGCCGCGGTGGCGCAGGAAGCGCAGCGCCTTGAGCGTCAGGTCGCGGTCCAGCAACAGATCGGAGATCAGCACCACCATGCCGCGACGCCGCAGCGCCCCGACGACCTGCGTGAGCGCCACGTCAGCGGCGGTGCCGACGCCAGGCTGTGTCGCGGCCAGCGTGCGCGCGAGCATCGTCCAGTGCGCGGCACGCACGCGGGCGGGGACGATCTCCCGTACCACGTCATCGAAGGTGACCAGTCCCGCTGCGTCGCGCTGCCGCAGCAGCACCAGGGCAAGTGCCGCCGCGAGTCGCGTCGCATAGTCGAGCTTGGTGAGTCGCGCGGGGGATCCACGCCACGCCATCGAGGCCGAGGCATCCACCACCAACATGGCGCGCAGGTTGGTCTCTTCTTCGAACTGCTTGAGGTAGAGGCGATCGGTCCGCGCCAGCAGCTTCCAATCGATGTAGCGGGGGTCGTCGCCGGGTTGATACTGGCGATGCTCCGCAAACTCGACCGAGAAGCCCCGGCGCGGGGAGCGGTGCTGCCCCGCCAGGAATCCCTCGACGATCCCCTGGGTCACCA
>JBBRGR010000167.1:0-5263 GCA_038223815.1 Gemmatimonadales bacterium | reverse complement strand
CCCCCTTGAAGCGCGGCGCAAACGGTTGCTCGGTGGACTCCCCTGCCTCGACCAGGGTCACCCGCTGGACTGTGCCCGACAGGCGGCCACTCCACCGCCCTTCCCCAGGCTCGACCGAGAGCGCCGCCGACCCACCGCGTGTGAGGGCATACCCGCGCAGGTTGCGATAGATGATCGCGCGCGGATCGGTGTCGTAGTCGGGCACGATCCGGTTGCTGAAGCGGGTCCGGAAGACGTCGAGGTCCAGCGTGACCGGCAGGGTTCCGATCCCGGTGCGCCACTGCACCGAGGCCGCCATGGTGGTTGACCGCTCGGGGTCGAGGGTCTCCGCGATCACAACCTGCCGCGCTCCCGTCAGGGCCGCGTGATCCTCGGTGAACAGATTCACCACGCGGAAACCCGTGGCGAGATTGACGCGTGCGGTGAATTGATCGCCCGGCGCCAACCGAAGTGCGAGTCGGGGCGAAGCGATCAGCCCATGATCAGCGTGACGGTCCACCCGGGTGCCCGCGAGTACGGCGCCGGGTCCGACCCGCCATTCCCCTTCGGCGAAGACGCCGACGACGGTCCGCCGATCGACCGTGGCCGTTGCAGGGGTGTCATCGTCGTAGCGATTGTGCCGCACCGTGACGCCGACGAGGGGACGGAGCTGCCCCGCCGTGGTGGGCGCCCATGCTGCCTGCCCGAAGAGCGTCGTCTGCCGCGCGGCGTAGGGTCGCGCGCCGTACCATGAATCCTGCAGGTGACGGGCGATCGCGGCGTCCACGCGGACGGCGTCTCCCAGGAGGCGGGGACGGAATCCGGCGACCACCTCCAGGCGCGAGGTCTGGATCGACTCACCATAAATCCGATCGCTGCCGCGGTCGCGTCGCTGCCAACCCCGGACACCGCCGAAACGGTCCTCGTGCCACCACCGTGCCAGCACGTCGGCCCGACGATCCGACACCGTGCCGTCGCTCCACTTGACCATCGCGCTGAGTCGCGTGAGCAGGGGGAGGTCGGTGAAGTTGTCGCCATTGGCGTCGACGAAGCGATTGTTGTGCGCGCCACTCGCGGCGACGAGCAGGCGTCCGCCACCGAGGAGCGGGCGCGCCATCAGATCCACGGCCATCTCGCCATGGCTGCTGGCGTTGGAGGTCACCGACCACGCGGGCGCCGTGCGCGGATCGCGGGTGATCACGTTGACCACGCCCCCCATCGCTTCCGAGCCGTACAGGGTGGACGCCGGCCCCTTCACGATCTCGACCCGTTCCAGCAGCGCCGGGTTGAGTGAGTTGAGGGCGTAGGTCGTGGCCAGCGCCCCGAGGATCGGGACACCGTCGAAGAGCACCGCCGTGTAGGGGCCGTCCATCCCGTTGATCGAAATCGAGTTGGTGTAGCAGACACCGCAATCGACCTGCTCGCGCAACCCCGGGAGGGTGCGCACCGACTCCATCAGGTTCGTGGTCAGATTCCGCTGGAGGGCTGCGCGTGAAATCAGTTCCACCTTCACCGGGGAATCGGCGAGGCGCACCTCGGCCAGCGTACCCGTCACCACCAGATCGCTGACGGGTGCAGCGATCGACTCGAGGGGGATGTCCCCCAGGAGCGAGTCGCCGGGCAGCGTGACCCGGATGCGTCGTGGCGCAAAGCCGATCGCAGTGAATCGCAGCTCGTGCGCGCCAGCGTCGAGTCGCAGCCGGAAGCGTCCATCGCGTCCGACCACCATTGGCACGGCACCGGCCACGGCCACCCGTGCGCCACCCAGCGGGGCACCGGCATGGGTGACCCGGCCGCGGACCTCCGCCTGCGCCACGAGCGTGAGCGGGGCGCAGAGGGCAAGCACGATCGCCCCACGCACCTCAGCGCGGGCCTGCACGGCGATCCCCTGCTGCGAGGGCGCGCAGGGTGGCAAGCACCGGCGCGGCGTCCCACCGGGCGGCCCCGTGATGCACCGAGATGAGGCGATCGTCGCCGTCGAGCACGTAGGTGGTCGGCATCGCCCATCGCCCCCAGGCCTTGGGGAAGCGCTCCCGCTCGAGATAGATCGGCAACGAGGCAGGGAGGGTGGCCGCGAACGCGCGCACCCGAGCGGGATCGTCAATGGCGATCGCATAGACGCGAATCGCCTCGCCCCGGACCGAATCGGCGAGCGCGGCGAGCGACGGCAGCTCGACCCGGCAGGGTCGGCACCACGTCGCCCAGACATTCACGACGCGCACCATGCCGCGCCCGGCGGCGAGCGAATCGACCCCGCCCGCCAGCCGGGTGAGTTGGAATCCGGTCGGCAGGCGGCGGCCGACCACCTGCGCTCCGGCGAATGCAGGCATCGCACCACTCGCCAGCAGCAGCAGCAGCAGTCCCTGCATCACGCGCTCCACTCCTTCCACGTCTGGGCGAGGAGCCAGATGTTGAGCCCGGCAATCAGCACCGCGACCGTCCACCCCAGCACCATCGTGAGTGGGCGATTCGCGAACACCCCCATCTTGGCGCGTTCGGAGGTGAACCAGACCAGCGGCACCACGGCGAACGAGAGCTGCATCGACAGAATCACCTGCGACAGGATCAGGAGCGCCCCGACGCCCTGCTCGCCGTACAATGCCGTCACGATGACGGCGGGGATGATTGCGATGAGCCGGGTGATGAGCCGCCGCAGCCACGCCGGCAGTCGGATGTCGAGAAATCCCTCCATCACGATCTGCCCGGCCAGCGTGCCGGTGATCGTCGAACTCTGCCCGGCCGCGAGCAGCGCGACGGCAAAGAGCGTCGCGGCCAGGGAGGTGCCGAGCACCGGCGCGAGCAGGGCATGGGCGTCGCCGATGTCCGCGACGTTTTCGTTCGGCGTTCCGTGGAACGCGGCGGCCGACAGCACGAGGATCGCCCCATTGATCAGGAAGGCGAGGGCGAGGGCCACGGTCGAATCAACCGAGGCCCAGCGGATGGCCGTGCGCTTCGAGACCTCATCATCGCCGATCTTGCGCGTCTGCACGATCGATGAGTGGAGATAGAGGTTGTGCGGCATCACCGTGGCGCCGAGAATCCCCATCGCGATGTAGAGCATCGCCGGATTGGTGACGATCGCGGTCGTCGGCACCAGACCGGCGAGCACGCCGGCCAGCTCCGGACGCGAGAGCACCATCTCCACCGCAAAGCAGGCCCCGATCGTGGCGACGAGCGCAATCACGAATGCTTCGAGATAGCGAAAGCCCTTGTGCTGCAGCATCAGGATGAGCAGGACATCCAGCGCCGTGAGCATCACGCCGTAGAGCAGCGGGATGCCGAAGAGCAGATTGAGCGCGATCGCGGCGCCGATCACTTCCGCGAGATCACAGGCGGCGATCGCGATCTCGCAGAGCACCCAGAGGACGAACGACACCGGACGCGAGAAGTGATCCCGACAGGCCTGGGCCAGGTCGCGACCGGTGACGATGCCCAGCTTGACCGCGAACCGTTGCAGCAGCATCGCCATCAGGTTCGAGATCAGGATCACCGAGAGGAGCGCGTAGCCGAAACGCGCCCCACCGGCGAGGTCTGTCGCCCAGTTGCCGGGATCGACGTAACCGACCGCCACCATGTACCCGGGCCCCGCAAAGGCCAACGCCTTGCGCCACCACGGCGCCCCCTCCGGAATGATCACCGTCGCATAGGACTCGGGCAGCGACCGCGAGGTCCGCTCGAAGCGCCATCCGGAGTCAGCGTCGGCCGCGACACGCGAGGGCCGTGGGCTCACGAGGCGGACTCCTCCGCGGGAGTCGAACAGAGCAACTGCGCAGCGAGCTCGTGCCCCACGATCCGGTCCGCCTCCCCCAGCTGCAACGTGATGGGCCCGCTGAAGGGCTGCTGCGCCACCACCGTCACGGTTGCCCCCGGGACCAGTCCTGCATCGGCCAACCAGCGCAACCGCTCGGCCGAGCCGGAGTCGACCCGAGTAATGACCACCGTGCTCCCGATCGGCACCTCGGGGAGCGGCGTCGAGGGGACCTCGACCAGGCGACCGTCCGCGGTCGGGATCGGGTCCCCGTGCGGGTCCACCGTCGGGTTGCCCAAGGCTTCCGCCATCCGATCCACGAGATCGTCGGAGACGGCGTGCTCAAGCCGTTCGGCCTCGTCGTGCACCGTGTCCCAGCCGTAGCCCAGAAAGGAGACCAGGTAGGCCTCAATCACGCGGTGCCGGCGCAGCATCTGGAGGGCAGCCTGACGTCCGGACTCCGTCAGGGTGACGCCCTTGTAGGGGAGGTGCTCCAGCAGACCGGCGTCCGCCAGCCGCTTGACCATGCCACTCACCGAGGGCGCCGTCAGCGCCAGTGCCTCGGCGATTCCGGTCGTGGTGGCAGGCGACCCGGCCTCCGAGAGGTGGTAAATCGCCTTGAGGTAGTCCTCACCAGAAACTGTGAGGTCACGAGGATTGAATTTAGTCATGCCTAACTTTCGGTCCCTGGCGGCCGAATGTCAAGGTGGTTTCCGCCGCGGCCGTCAGGCCGCGGTCAAGCGGAGGTCATGCCCCCTGCGCACGCCAAACCCGCAGCACCGGCGTCACGATCCGTTCGGTCATCCCCCACAACAGCCCATGCTCCAGCTGGTAGCCCGCAACGCGGCGCGGGGCACCACGCAGTACCAGTTCGACCTCGCGATAGGCACCCTCCGCCGCCAGGTCGGCGAGATGCACCCACGCGGCATGGTCTACTTCCTCGCTCACCTCAGCCGGCACCGCGTAGTCGAGCCGGAAGAGGAACGGCCGCACGACGATGGGTGGGAGCACCGGCGTCATCGGGGCGAGATCGTCAAGATCGGCGCGATGCCAGGTGCGCTCAAGCTCCACCCCGGTCTCCTCGGCGGTTTCACGGATGGCAGTCTCGAGCAGGTCGCGGTCCCCGGCCTCACGGCGTCCGCCGGGGAGGGCGAGCTGTCCCGACCACGGATCGCCTGGTCGCTCGGCTCGGCGGATCACCAGCAGTCGATCCGGGTCCGGGGCCAGCAGCAGCGCCACGGCGGCATGCGGTCGCTCGGGAAGATCCGTACGGCGAGGCGGACGCGCGGTGAGTGCGGCGACGAGGCGGTCGAGCCGTGCCGACACTAGCGCAGATGCTGCGAGAGGAACCGCGTCGTGCGGTCGAACACCTGCTCCATCGCCGGGGATGCGCCTCCCCAGGGGTGCTTGGTGCCGAAGGTGTGGTCGGCGCCGTCGAGCAGGAGTTGCTCCGGGCGTGCCGGTCCGGCATGACGCGCGAGTTGCTCCGCCTCCTCGGGGCGGACGGTGCCGTCAGCGGTCCCGTGCACCTGCAAC
>JBBRGR010000166.1:0-5329 GCA_038223815.1 Gemmatimonadales bacterium | reverse complement strand
CGAAACGACGGATGAAATCCGCCACCGTCCGCACCACGCCGACGTAGAAACCCGGCATCAGTCGCTCCGGCGTGTCGCTGGGCTTGTGGTAATCCGGGTGGTCCTCCACGCCGAAGTACACGAACGGGATCCCCTTCCGGTGGAAGGAGCCTTGGTCGGACTGGTTGGTCCAGTCGTTGCCCGGGCCGGCGGCAGCCGTATCGTGGCCGAGCAGGGTGGTCACTGGGGAGCAGCTCGCGGTGGCTTCCACAAGTGGGCGCAGCTGCGGGTACTTGCCCGGGCCGGCGGCGTAGACCTCGCCTTTGGCGTTGCGGCCGACCATGTCGAGGTTCACGTTGACGAGGATGCTGGCGAGGGGGACCGTCGGCGCGTCCACGAAGCCGCGGCTCCCCGGCATCCCGCGTTCCTCGCCGTCTACGGCGGCGAAGACGATCGAGTGCCGGGGCCGAGCCGATTGGAAGTGCCGAGCGAGCGCCACCAAGGCGGCAGCCCCGGAGGCGTTGTCGTCGGCGCCGTTGTAGAGCGAGTCGCCATCCACCGCCCGACCCATCCCGACGTGGTCGTAGTGCGCCGTCACGACGATGTACTGCTCGGGGTTGGTCGAGCCGCGGACGATGCCGACCACATTGAACGCGTGGTCCGCATTGGTGTTGCGCGGCGCCGGGATCACCGGGACGCGATGGAGTCGCCCCGGGGCGATCGTTCCAATGCCGAGCGCATCGAAGCGCGCCGCGAGGTAATCGCGCGCCTTGGCGCCTTCGAGGGAACCGAGATGCCTCCCGCGCATCGAGTCGTCCGCCAACCGAAAGACGTCCGTCAACAATCCGATCGAGTCGAGCGCGGGCAGCGGCGCGCAGCCGGGGCGAACTGCCGGGAGCGTTGCGAGTTCACCGGCAGTGCGTCCCGGGGTCGAATCCACCGGAGCGTTGGTGTGGCCCGAGGCACAAGCGGTCGTGAGCGCGTATGCGGCAACGAAAGGGAGGCGAGGAAGCATCGGGTCGATCCACAGGTGGAGGTGGCCAGAGACGAGATCGTGCACGATGCGAAGGGTATCCACATCGCAGGGTAGGGGCCAGCGGTACCGGGGAGTAGCTTGCACTTCTCCCCCAACTTGGACCGCCCGAGGACCCGCTGACTCCTGGTCGCTGCCTTCCTCCTCGTCGCCGGTACCGCTGAGGCACCGTCGCCGAGTCCGGACTCCCTTGCTCTCCGGACCACCACGGCCGCTCCCGCTGGACCGGCACCGGCAGAGATGTCGCATGGTGAGGCCAGGATCGGTGACCGCGCGGTACCACTGCAGCGCATTGCGGAGGCACCGCCCCGCAGCGCAGTGCGACGGCACCGCGTCCGGATGACGACCGCCCACGTCCGGCATGTCGTGTCCCCCGGAGTGATCGAGGAAGGATGGGCCTTCGACTCCGTGATCCCGGGCCCGGTCGTTCGCGTCACAGTCGGCGACACGGTGGATTTTACCAGCGTGAATGTCTCACCGATTCCGCACTCCATGGATTGTCACGCCGCGGAGATCGCTCCCAGCCGGGCCTATGTCAATGTGAATCCCGGTGACTCGCTGTCGTTCCGCTTCGTGGCACGGGTCCCCGGCGCCTTCATGTATCACTGCGGCACGGCGCCGGTCGCCGCGCACATCGCCAACGGCATGTATGGCGCGATCGTGGTGGACCCGGTTCGACCGCTCTCTCCTGCCCGCGAGTTCGTGCTGGTGCAGAGTGAGTTCTACGTGAGCGCACCGAGCGGGGTCGACTCCGTACGCAGCCTCGATTGGGCCCAGTTGCTCGACCTGTCGCCGGATCATGTTGTCTTCAACGGCGTCGCCGGCCAGCACGCGGGCCACCCCATCCCCGCCGATCCGGGCGAACTGGTCCGCTTCTCTGTTGGCATTGGGGGCCCGAACCGCGTCTCGGCGTTTCATGTGGTTGGGGCGATCTTCG
Source organism: Gemmatimonadales bacterium (assembly GCA_038223815.1). Classification (GTDB taxonomy): domain Bacteria; phylum Gemmatimonadota; class Gemmatimonadetes; order Gemmatimonadales; family GWC2-71-9; genus Palsa-1233. The sequence continues at coordinate 3,380 of JBBRGR010000166.1, read as the reverse complement.
ACCGGGTGCGCGTCGGTGGCTTCGGCGCGCCACTCAAGGGGGTGCAGACGTTCAACGTCCCGATGGGCGGCGGGGTCATCTTCGAGGCCCGGGCCATGGCGGAGGGGATCTATCCCTTCGTCAGCCACGCCTTCGACGACGCCACCACAGGCGCGGTCGGCGTCCTCAAGGTCGGCACCCCCAAGGGGCAGGTCGGGGCCCACTGACCTCCGGCCGGAGCGGTGTCCGGGTTGGCCCGGACGCCCATCCCCGGCTACTTTGCGCCCCGCGCGGTCGTCTGGATCGTGCCTGGACAGGTGCTCGAGTGGTTGAAGAGGAACGCCTGGAACGCGTTTAGGCGGTTTACGCCGTCTCGAGGGTTCGAATCCCTCCCTGTCCGTTGTGGGAACCGACGGAGCCTCCCGGGCGTAGGTAAAGGGAGACTTCCCCGGAGCGCAGCCTGTGTTGATTCGCCGACCGCCTGACATCCGAAGTGCCGAGATCACCGACGAGCGACACTACCTGTCCCGTCGCGAGTGGCTCACGGCTGCTGGCCTGAGCGCCGTGGCGATCATGCCCGAGCGGCTCGCCGCCGCGAGCGGCCGTCTGGTGCAGGGCACCGACGACAAGCCGACGTCGTACAAGGACATCACCACCTACAACAACTTCTACGAGTTCGGGACCGACAAGTCGGATCCGGCCGAGAATGCCCACACCCTCCGCCCGAGGCCCTGGAGCGTCACGGTCGAGGGCGACGTGAAGAAGCCCGGTCGCTACGACCTCGACGACCTGCTCAAGGGCCTTCCCGCGGTGGATCGTACCTATCGGCACCGTTGTGTCGAAGCGTGGTCGATGGTGATTCCGTGGAACGGCATCCTGTTGCGCGACCTGATCAACCGGCTGGAGCCTGGCACCAAGGCGAAATACGTCGAGTTCCACACGCTCTATGATGTCCAGCAGATGCCGATGCAGCGGAGCAATATCATGCCGTGGCCCTACGTCGAAGGGCTCCGCCTCGATGAGGCACGGCACCCGCTGACCCTGCTGGCCACGGGGATCTATGGCAAGACGATCCCCAACCAGAACGGTGCGCCACTTCGCCTCGTGGTGCCCTGGAAGTACGGATTCAAGGGCGGCAAGTCGATCGTCAAGATCCGTTTTGTGGAGCAGCAGCCTCGCAACAGTTGGCAGCTCCTCGCCCCGGACGAGTACGGTTTCTTCGCCAACGTGAATCCCGCCGTCGACCACCCGCGCTGGAGTCAGGCACGCGAGCGACGGATCGGGGACTTCCTCAAGCGGCCGACGCTGCCGTTCAACGGCTATGCCGAACAGGTCGCCTCGCTGTACGCCGGCATGGACCCGAAGAAGCTGTACTGACGGGCACGTGACCGCATCCCAGTGGGTGGGTCGGATCCTTCGCCCGACCGCTCTCATCGGGGGCGTCCTGCCGGGGCTCTACCTCGCGCTCGGCGTCCTCGAGATCACGGCCATTGACCTCGGCGCCAACCCGGCCGAAAAGCTGGAGCACTTCACCGGCACCACCACGCTGGTCATGCTCCTGCTCTCGCTCGCGGTGACGCCACTCCGTCGGCTGACCGGCATCAATGCGCTGGTCCGCCTCCGGAAGCCGCTCGGGTTGTGGGCCTTCGCGTACGCACTCTTCCACATGAGTTGCTATCTGGTCTTTGACCAGTCGCTGCTCTGGGGGGAGATCTACTACGAAATCCTCAAGCGCCCCTACATCACCGTCGGTTTCGCGGCCTTTCTGATCCTCCTCATCCTCGCCCTCACGTCGAGCGCCTGGGCGATCCGGAAACTGGGGCAACGCTGGACGACCCTGCACAAGGGCGTCTACATCGCGGCGGTGCTGGGTGTCCTCCACTACCTCTGGCTCGTCAAGCTCGATACGTCCACCCCGGTGGCCTTTGCGGTGGTGCTCGTCGTGCTGCTCTGGCTCCGGCGGACGCGCGCGGTTCAGCCGCCGACTCCCGATTTCGCCCGTGACGGCATCATTCCCACCCCATGATCGGCCGTCGGCCCACGCCCCCTTCCCACGGGGGCGCTTTTGCGTCAACCTTCTAGGCCCCCAGCGCGTATGGGGGGCTGTCGGACGCCTGACCGACGTTTCCCTTCAGCCACGAGATCTCTTGATGCGACGTTTCCACGTCCGCGCCGCCGCGACCTGCATCCTGCTTGGTACGGTCGGCCCGCTGCCCGCCCAGCTCTCCACCCCGTTGGACTCGACGACCCTCGCCACACATCGCTGGCGCGAAATCGGCCCGGCGAACATGATGGGTCGGGTCACCGACGTGGAGGGGATTCCCTCCCCGTCGCGGACCTTCTTTGTCGCGGCGGCCGCGGGCGGAATCTGGAAGACCACCAACGGTGGGGTCACCTTCCGGCCGCTGTTCACGAATGAGCGCGTGGTGTCGATGGGCGACCTCGCCATCGCCCCGAGCGACACGCTGCAGATCTGGGCGGGAACGGGCGAGGACGACTCGCGCAATTCCATCTCACCGGGGCAGGGGATCTACAAGTCGATGGACGGCGGGCTGACCTGGAAGCTCATGGGACTCGAGAAGACCCAGGCGATCGGCCGCATCATCGTGCACCCGACCAATCCGAACATCGTCTGGGTTGCCGCGCTCGGCGCCATCTGGAACAGCAATCCGGAGCGCGGACTCTACAAGACCAGCGACGGCGGTCAGACCTGGCGACTGGTGAAGTTCATCAGCGACAAGGCCGGCTTCGTCGATCTGGTGATCGATCCGACCAATCCCGATGTACTTCTGGCGTCCAGCTATGAGCGGGTCCGCGGCCCCTACTTCCTCAAGAGCGGTGGCCCCGGGAGCGCGCTCTGGAGGAGCACCGACGGCGGCGAGAGCTGGACCGAGGTGAAGGGCGGCGGATTCCCCGAGACGATGAAGGGTCGCATCGGCCTGGCCATCGCGCCCAGTGACGCCAAAGTCGTCTACGCCTTGGTGGAGGCGGACACCGCCGCCAACCCCAAGGGGAAGCCGGGGGTTGGTACGCCGGCCGCACGGCCCTCGGGCCTCTATCGCTCCGGCGATGGCGGCACGACCTGGACCTTCATGGCGCCGAACAACGTGCGACCGTTCTACTACTCGCAGGTGCGCGTGGACGTGCAGGATCCGAATCGCGTCTACTGGTCGTCGACGCCGGTGAACTTCTCACCGGATGGTGGCAAGACGGTGCGCACGACAACTGGCGGCCTGCATGTGGATCACCACGCCATGTGGCTCGACCCCAATGATGCCAACCGGATCATCGTTGGCAATGACGGTGGCATCGGCATCACCTTCGACAAGGGCGGCAATTGGTGGTTTCCGAACACCTTCGCCCTCGGCCAGTTCTACGCGGTCTCGTTCGACTACGCAACG
>JBBRGR010000165.1:0-5350 GCA_038223815.1 Gemmatimonadales bacterium | reverse complement strand
GCGACTCCGCCTCGAGTTGCCGACGCCCGGTGCGCTGCCGACGCTGCCGCACACCGTCCAGACGATCACCAACGGGCGGGTCGCCACGGTGGTGACCGATCGCTACGATGACGCACTCCCCGCTGCCTACGCGGCGCTCGGGGTGTCGGTCCAGGGGGTGGAGCGCCTCACCCTCGAAGAAATCTTCGTGACTACGGTGATGGCGCGCCGCGAGGAGGTTGCGGCGTGAATACCGCGATGATTCGCCACCTGGTGCTCAAGGACTGGTACTTCCAGCGTGGCCCGATTGCAGCCAGCGTCGCCCTCGGCGTGATCGCGCTCGGTATGCTGTTGTCGTCGAGCAAGGGTGTCTTCTATCTCGGATCGGTGCTGCTGCTCACGGTGGTGATCAGCATCGGGATCTTCCTCGCCTTCCTGACCGTCGTGCAGGAGCGCACGCAGGGGCTGCTGCCGTTCGTGATGTCGCTGCCGATCGGCGTGCGCGAGTATACCGCGGCCAAGCTCGCCGCCAACCTGCTCCTCTTCCTGACGCCGTGGTTGATGCTCGGTGCGGGCGCGACCACGGTGATCCTCATGCGCGAGGCGGTGCCCGACGGCCTGCTCCCGTACACGGTGGTGCTGTTCCTCCATGTGCTCACCGGCTACATCGTGGTGCTGGCGACGGCGCTCGTGACCGGGTCGGAAGGGTGGACGATCGGGGTCATGGCCGCGATCAACCTCGCTCTCCAGGGCTACGTCTACTGGTCGGCCCGGCTCACGGATGTCGCGGCCACCATCACCGGACCAACGGTGGAGTGGGTGCCGAGCCTCCGCACGGTTGCTGCCGTCGAACTGGGGGTCGTGGCATTCGTCCTCGTTGCCACTTGGCAGTGGCAATCGCGCCGCACCGACTTCATCTGACCTGACCTGTACCTCGGCGCACGCGCCGACTCGGTCGCTGCCATTCCGGGCAGGGGCCCGGGACCCCGCGCACTTCAACGATGGAGCACGACGATGACGCACCACCCCGACACCCGATGGCATGGCCTCGATGCCGTGCGTGGCCTGGCACTGGTGGCCGGGGTTGTCCTCCATGCCACGATGGCGTACCTCCCCGGTCCCCCCCTCTGGCTGGTGACCGACGTCGCCCGCAGCACGACGTTGTCGGTGGCGTTCTTCACCATCCACATGGCGCGCATGACCGTGTTCTTTCTGCTGGCCGGGTTCTTCGGGCGACTGGTCTTCCAGCGCATGGGCTGGGCGGGGTTTGTCCGGAATCGCCTGATCCGGATCGGTGTACCGCTGGTGCTGGCATGGCCCTTCGTGCTCGGGGCGATCGGAGCGGTCCTCGACGTGACGATGCCGGGGGCGAGCGGCTCGGGGGGTGGCCTCAGCGCCGCAACCTTTCCGTTCGCGCACCTCTGGTTTCTCTATGTCCTGCTCTGGTTGTATGCCGGGGGGCTTGCAGCGCGTGCGCTCGTCGTGGCACTTGATCGCGCGGGCCGCGTTCGCGGCACCGTCGATGGCATGATGCGCACGCTCTTCGGGCCATGGGCACCCCTGGTGCTCGCCATCCCGGTCGCGTGGGCCCTGAACGCGCATCCCTACTGGATCCTGTGGTTCGGCGTCCCGACTCCTGATACCGGTCTGGTCCCGCAGCGCGCGTCACTGGTGGCCTACGGGATCGCCTTCGGCATCGGCTGGTTGCTGCACCGGCAAGCCGGTGAACTCCTTGCGCGCCTGGAACGGCGATGGATGCTGCACCTGACACTGGCCCTCGCGATGACGGTGGCATGTCTCGCACTTGCCGGAATGAAGCCGCTGCTCATGCCGATCCCGTTTGGACCGCGCAAACTTCACTTTGCCGTGCTCTATGCGATCGGACTCTGGGGCTGGGCGTTCGCGCTCATCGGGCTGGGACTTCGCTTTCTCTCGGCACCGTCACCGCGCCGCAGGTATCTCGCCGATGCCTCGTATTGGATCTATCTCGCGCACCTTCCGCTGGTCCTCGGGCTGCAACTGCTCATGCGAGAGTGGCCCCTTCCGTGGCCCGTCAAGTTCGCGCTCTTGGTTGGCGTCGCGATGGCACTGCTCCTCGTGACGTATCACTGGCTGGTGCGCGCCACCCTGCTTGGCGTGCTCCTCAACGGCCGACGCCATCCGCGGGTCTGGCCCACCACCTTCACCACCTCCACCACCTCCCCCACCACAGGAACGATCATCATGAAATCCCTTGCGCTCCTCCTGCTGCTCCCCACCACGCTGGCGGCACAAGCACCCACCGCCCCCGCGCCAATGGCGCTGCCGGCGCTCCTGGCCCGCTACGCTGAGGCGATCGGTCCGATCGCGTCGGTGCAGACGCGACGCATCACCATGCGCGTATCGGGCATCCTGCCCGACGAGATTCCGGTCGTCGCCGAGGCGATGCGGCCCAACTTGCTGCGCAAGTCGGTCACGCTCATGGGTGCCGTGCAGTTGACTGGAATGGACGGTACCCGGCCCTGGCGCGTGGATCCATTCGCGTCAGCCCGTGGGACGGCCACCGACGTCCCGGCGGCGGAACTGGAGGACTTCCTCGAGGAGACCGACTTCGATGGACCGCTCCTCAACGCAGCGGCGAAGGGGATTGTCCTCAGCTACGCGGGTCCGAAGGTGGTACGCGTTGCGGGCGTCCAGACGCCAGTCCATGCGGTCGGTGTGCGGTGGCCGAACGGTCGGACGGCAACCGTGCATCTCGATGCGCGCTCCTACCTGGAGGTGCTCCGGACCCAGCGCCGCCCGGTGATGGGAAGCGAGATCGCGATGACGGTCACGCCGAGTGACTACCGTCTCGTCCAGGGCGTACGGGTCCCGTTCCTGATGGAAATCGCGCCGGAGGGGGCCCCGCAGCCCATCCGCCTGCGGCTGGACAAGGTGGAGTTCAATCTGCCCATGGAGAGGCGGCTGTTCCGGCGGCCGTGACGGAGGGCGACTTCTTGATTCAGCGGTGCAGGGTGAAACAACCGACTTGGACTCAGCGTCGTAGGGGCAACGCTCGCCCTTCGGCCTGCTGAGCGCCCATCGGACCACCGCGCGGTGCGTCCGCGCCGATGCAAGCCAGGGCAGACAGGAGCCCTCGTGATTGCACTCGCCCAGGGACAGTCCACCGGACGAATCGTTCGAAGCTGCAGCGCCGATGGTGTCGTGGTGAGCACGGCGCACTATGCGGTCGCGGGCGGAGAGCCAGGGGAGCACTATCACCAGCATTCACACCTCTGCCTCGTCATGCAGGGAGGTGACATCGAGCGTCGAGGGGGGACGTCAACTGTTCGGCGGGCTGGTGACCTGCACTTCTACCATGCAGGCGAGAGCCATGCGACCCTTGTGCGGGAGCGACGTTCCGCGACTGCCTTGGTCGAGATCAGTGGAGTCTTCCTGAAGGCGCACGGACTCACGGAGTCGCAGTTTGCCGACGCGGTCGGGGAGAACCTGAACGCGATGTGCATCATGCTGAAGCTGCAGTAGGAGCTCCAGGCTGACGATGCAGATGCCTCGCCTGGGATCCATGCCCTGGTATTGGAACTCGTGTCCTACTCCAGAGCGAGGTATCTGCGGCCCCCACCACGGTGGGTCCCACAAGTTGCCGACCTTCTTGCGGCGCATTGGAACCGCCGGCTTGCCCTGTCGGAGCTCTCGGACGCCACCGGACTGCACCCCGTGACCATTTCAAAGGAATTTCGAAAGTATTTCTCCTGCACGCTTGGGGAGTATCGGCGTCGACTGATGGTCGAGCGCAGCCTGCCCCTGATCAAGGAGTCGCGGATGTCGCTCTCCGAAATTGCGCACTACTGCGGCTTCGCGGATCAAAGCCATTTCATCCGGTGCTTTCGGGGGGCGACCGGATTCCGGCCGGGCGCATTCCGGCGGCTCTGACCCCCTCTGCCACCCGACGATCATCAGGCGGATGCGCCGGATCGCCAATCTGCCCGCGTGACTAAGTCCGTTCTATTGCCCCGCCCACGGATTCGGTACTCTCCGGGACCAGCGGCTTCGCCAGCGAAGTCCAGACCCTTCTCCTGAGGAGTGTTCGATGCCCCGCACGTTACCCAGACCGACCTTCGCCCTGCCCCTCCTGCTGGCGCTCGCCGGGGTCGGAGTCGGGGCCGCAACGCCCGCCAGTGCCCAGTCGCCCGGGGTGTCCCGGATCGCGGGCCGGATCGACGCGTACCTGCGAGCCGCCGTTCGCCACGACCAGTTCAGCGGCACGATCCTCGTGGCGAAGCGTGGGGTGCCGCTGGTCCGCCGTGGGTACGGCATGGCAAGCTACGAATTGCGCGTTCCAAACACGCCGCAGTCGGTTTTCAACATCGGGTCGTTGACCAAGCAGTTCACCGCGCTCGCCATCCTGCAGCTCCGGGACCAGGGGCGTCTGGCACTGGACCATTCGATCTGCAGCTACCTCGATCGCTGTCCTGCCTCGTGGCAGCCGGTGACCCTTCGGCACCTGCTGACGCACACGTCGGGAATCGTCAACTTCTCGAGCCTTCCAGGGTGGGACGACAGCCTCTCCATGAGGTCCTTCGACCGTCTGGCGTTCGTCGACGTCTTCCGTGACCAGCCACTCGGCTTTGTCCCGGGCGAGGCCTTCAAGTACAGCAACTCGGGGTAATATCTGCTGGCCCTCGTGATCGAGCGGGTGTCCGGCGAGCGGTATGGGGCGTTCCTGCAGCGCAACATCTTCGCGCCACTCGGGATGACGGCGACCCGCGTCGATGATGGTCGAACGCTCGTCCCCAATCGCGCCACTGGCTACTACTGGGCGGCCAACGCCTTCGTCCATGCGCTTCCCGAGAATGTGTTGTTGTCGCTCGGCGCCGGAGGCATCCTCTCGACGACGAGCGATTTGCTGCGCTGGGATGCCGCCCTCCGGTCCGATCGCCTGCTGGCACGTCGCTCTCGCGACGAAATGTTCACGCCGGTCAGGAACGGCTATGCCTACGGCTGGGAGATCCGGCAGATTCTGGGTCGAGCCGCGATGACGCACAGCGGGTCGGAGGCCGGCTTCTCCTCATACATCATGCGATTCCCCGTCGACCGGGTCACGGTGATCGTCCTGAGCAACAGCGATCGGACATCGGCGGGCCGGGTGGCTCACGCACTCGCCGCCATTCAGTTCGGCGCGCCCTACCGGCTCCCTGAGCCACAGCTGTTCGACATCCTTGGCAAGACCATCGCCACCAGAGGGGTGGAGGCCGGCGTACAACAGTATCGCGACCTCAGAAGGGCTGCCCCAGCAAAATACGACTTTGGGGAGGACCTGCTCAACGAACTCGGATACGACCTGCTCAACGCCGGCAAGCTGGACCAGGCCGTCGCGATCTTCACTCTCATG
>JBBRGR010000164.1:0-5389 GCA_038223815.1 Gemmatimonadales bacterium | reverse complement strand
ATGGTAGGGCACCGTGGCCGGTCTGGTTGCAAACCGCCGCCATCACTCGGGCGTGCGGGCCTGATCCGTCGTCGTCAGTTCGCGGATCGCGGCCAACGTGTGCTGCCGCATGCGCTCCCTCTGTTCAGTCGGCACGTGGGTCAGCCGAGCGGACATCGTGCAGGCCATGCGATCGAATTCACAGACCGAGGCGTACGCTGCCACGGGAGGTGCCGCGACCAGAGCGGTGTTCCCTGAGGAGCCGTCGAAGAGCGACTCGGTGAAGTAGACCACGAGCGGGCCGCCAGGACGCTCGTAGATCCAGCTCTCGATCAGCGTCCCGGCACCCAACCGGCGCGCGTCGGGGGCGCCTTGGCGCACAAAGATCACCCCACGATCATCGAGCTCCCCCTGCCCGGGAACGTAGTCCCGAATCGGCGACCCGATGCCGGCGCTCCGGTCGTAGAGGTCCGCACCGGACGAGGCGGCGGTCCGGACGATCGGCGGCTTCCCCCGTTTCGGCTGCACTCGGTACTCTGCCAGCGCGATGTCAAGGCGCCGCACATGCTCGGCGAAGCGGCCTCCCTCGGCGAGGCCGTCACGCGCATCCCGATCCTGCCAGAACGCCAGGACCAGCGCCGGACGGCGTTCCGGAGCCGCACGATCCCAGACCGTCAGCTCCCGCGCAGCGGCGACGAGCGCCAGATCGCGGCGGAAAAGCGCCCAGTCGTCCGCTCCGTCGGCGTGCAGGGCAGCAGCGTAGTAGGTCGCCATTGCTTCGGCGGGTTGACCGAGCCGCGCCAAGGCGCGGGCGCGAGTGACCAGCATCGCCGCGGAGTCGGGCTGGGGAGCGACGGCGGCGGGCGAGACAAACAGATCTGGCAGCGGAGGAGGCGCCGGGATCGCGACGACAGTCACCGAGGCGAAGAAGAGCGGGACGAGCAGCATGGGAGAACTCCCTGTGGGGGTTCCACACCATGAGGCAAGCCGAATGCCGTTCAGCAGAAAAGCGCTAAGTCGTTTTTAAACGAGGGTTTAGACGAATGTGACTCGCCGTGGTCCAGCCCCAGCTGTCCTCTCAGAAGGACACTGGGGGTCACTCGACGACCTTACGGCGAGCCCTGGAGGGAGAGGCCGTACTGCAGATGGAGGGCATAGTTCATGGTCGTGGCGCGTCCGTCGGCGATCTTCGCACTGATCGTGGTGGCGGTCACCTTGGCCGTGAGTGAGCCATACGTGTAGGGAAGGATCTTCATTCGCCGAGCAACCCCACCGGCAACCGTCGCCCCGCCGAGGTCGTAGCGCGAGCCCCAGATGCCGTCCGATTTACCATAGCTTCTCCCACGCACAGTGCTGAAGGGCACAGTCAGCGTCGGTCCGGCGCCGAGGGAGAGTTCCCACCCCTTGGTCCGCCAGAGCCGCTCCGCCAGGAGAATGTTGACCCCGTTGGTGATCCGGAAGCGAATCACCTCGGGGGGCGGATTGTCGAGGTAGAGCTTGTGGTGCATGTAGTGGAACGCCCACCCGCGCTCCCCCGACCACTTGGCAACCCGAGCCGAGTAGTACCAGGTGGGGCGCCAAGGCCGGGTGCTCCAGTCGGGGGTCACCCGGATGTCGGGCTCCCCCTCCTGCTTGAACGTCAGCGGGCTACGGGCGTTCCACGCGTCCCCGAACCACGCCTCCACACGCCACTGGGCGTGGGCCCGGCGGGGGGCAAACACGAGGGTCAGCGCCGCCAGGGCGAGGGAAACGCGGCAAAACCCTTGGCGGCGGCGGATCCGGCCGGAGTCTGGGACGTGTGGCATTCCTCAAAAGTAACGTCACCACCTTTGATGTCGCTCCCTCGCTGGCGCGGCACCTTGCGGGACCTCAGCTGATTCTGCGGGGTCATCTCGACCCGACACCGGGTGCGGTAGCCGTGATTTCATGGGGAAGGGTCGGTGGGAGCGGATGGCGTCACTCTTGCGCCAGTGCGGTCCGGATGTTTCTGTATTGTACGTCACTATTGCGTTGTTGAGTCGGGAGTTACCTCTGTTTTGGGGGTGCGTGTCACCCCGTCGACGATTGCCAACCAGGAGGAAGCAAATGCGTTTCGCAGGGTTCGTTTCGGTTGCCGTGCTGCTCGCGGCGACCCCCCTCGCAGCCCAGGACAAGGGAACGTTCGAAATCGGGGGCTTCGGCCGCTACACCGATTACACGAATGCCTATTTGGTCCGGGGCGCCGATGACAACCGGATTGGTGGCGGTGGCCGAATCGGCTTCTTCGTTGCCAACAACCTCACCCTCGAACTCGCGGCGTCGTTCAACCCGACGGACCTCCGCGGCAATCAGCCGACGATCCCGTCGACGATCGGCGCGCGCTCGCGCCCACTCCAGTACCGGCCGATCAACCTGCACGCGGTGTACAATGCGCCGCTCGGCAACGCGTTCGCGCTCATGATCGGTGCGGGCCCGGGCTACACCAAGCTCAGCAAGGGCCTCGACGAGAGCTACCTGTCTGTCGGCGGCCTCGTGGGCCTCCGGATCAAGCCGACCAACTGGCTCAACTTCCGGATCGAGACGCTGGCCGACTACATCCCGAGCGGCTTCGGCGATGAGTCGAACACTTACCTTGGCCACCAGGCAGGCGTCTCGCTCCTGTTCGGCAACGGCGGGTGCGATCACGCGACGGACATGATCGGTATCTCGCCGATGAGCGCCACGCTGGCGCCCGGGGCCTCGCAGCAGTTCTCGGCCGATGCGACCTACTGCGGCAAGCCGGACGCCGTCGTGTATCGCCTCAGCGGCCCGGGCTCGGTCGATTCGCTCACCGGCCGCTACACCGCCGCTGGCGAGGGCACCGCGCAGGTCATGGCCTACAGCCGCAAGGGCAAGCTGATGTCGTCAGCGAACGTGACGGTCCGGGCCCCGGCCCCGCCGCCGCCGGCCGTGCAGCCGCCGCCACCACCGCCGCCGGCTCCGCCGGTCAAGCCGGCGTATGCCTTCGCCTTGCAGTCGGTCCACTTCAAGTTCGATCGCTCGGACCTGACCAAGGGCGGCATGGATACGCTGAACACCGTCGCGACCACCCTCAAGGCGCACCCTGAGGTGAACGTCGACGTGGTCGGTCACACCGACTGGATCTCGACCAACGCCTACAACATGAAGCTGTCGCAGGCGCGCGCCGAGACCGTCAAGAAGTACCTCATCTCGCAGGGCGTCGCTGCCGACCGGATCGCGGTCAAGTGGCGCGGCGAAGAGGAGCCGATCGCGGATAACAACTCCGCAGCCGGCCGCGCTCAGAACCGCCGAGTCGAGATCAAGGGCGGAAACTGAGCAGGTCGTAGGCAAAGCAAGCGGGCCCGGGGAGAATCCCCGGGCCCGTTTGCTTTGCATTCGTGGGTCGTAGATCCTGCAGGGCGGTCATCCTGAGCGGAGCATCCCGCAGGGATGCGGAGTCGCCGCTGCGCTCAGGATGACACACTCTGACGACCCACGACTTACGACGCAACAACCACCGGCCTCAAATACTCCCGCCGATACATCGTCAACAACTCGAAGAAATACGACAATGCCAAGGGCCCGACGAGGAGCCCGAGAAGGCCGATGTAGCTCACTCCGGCGATCGCGCCGACCAGGGTGATCAGGGGATGGATCTGGGCGTAGCGATTCGAGATCAGCGGCCGGATGAGGTTGTCGACGTTGCCGACAATGACTGCGCCGAAGAGCACCAAGCCGACAGCGGCGCCGGGGTGCCCCGTGGTGTAGAGGACGATCGCTCCCGGTCCCCAGACGAGGCCGCCACCGACGACCGGCAGGATCGAAAAGACCACAGTCACGACGCCCCAGAAGACCGAGTTGCCGAGTCCAGTGACCTGGAAGGCGAGCGCGACCAGGATGCCCTGCGAAAGCGACGAGAACCCGGTGCCGATGATGGTGCTCTTGGTCACGGCCACGAAGCGATCGTGGAGGATCGCGACGTTCTCATCCGAGAAGGGGATGTACGGACGCAACCCGCGCCATGCCCCCTTGGGATCCATCAACAAGTAGTAGAGCCCGAAGAAGGTGAAGAGCAGATTCAGCGTCAGTCGGGTCGCGGTGCCGAGGAACGAGATCGCGCCCCCCCCGAGGAACGACACCGCCTTCGAACCGGCAGCCTTGAGTTCGGGGCCGAGCGGATACCCTCCGATCGTCAGCGTCGAGAGGCGATCGAGGATCGGCGAATTGATCACCCCTTGCGCCGCACTCTGCGCCTGTCCCACGAGCAGCGAGACCATCCAGACCAGCGGGATCACGATCAGGATGATCGCAAGGATGATCACCAGGACGCTTGCCAGCGACTCGCTCCGCACTCGCGGCACCAGCCACTGGTGCAGCCCGCCGAAGACTACGTACAGAATAGGGGCGCCCAGGAGACCCGACGCATACGGGACGAGGGCGAGGAAGATGCCGACACCGAGGATGGCGACGAGCCAAGCGGCCCGCTGATGATTCGTATCGAAGACGCTCATGGCGAGAAGGGTAACGGCGGAGGATGGCTGATGGGCAAGGGATGATGGATGATGGATGAACGGTGAAGCATGAAGCACCATCGCCGACCACGACCGGTGCGTTTCGCCTTGAAACCGAAACGTTGCTCCCGGCGTATGACCCGTATGCTACTCCACGCGATATCCATTGGGGTCCGCTCGCTCGCGAACAACCCGCTCCGTACCGTGCTCTCGACCCTTGGCGTGATCATCGGGACCGCCGCCCTTGTCGCTGTCATCGCGCTCGGCGATGGGGTCGAGGCCTATGCCCGAGAGCAGATCGCTCGGCAGACGGATCTGCAGCAGTTTGCCATCTCCGTCGAAACCGGGCGGCGTCTCGACGGACTCTGGCTTCCCCGCCCGGACACCGTCCACCTCGGCCCTGTCGAGGTGGCCTCCTTGCAGGACGCGCTCGGGCCGGGGGTCGAGGTGACGCTCCGGCGCCTGGGGGGGACGTTGGTGACTGGCCTCCGCGGCGATTCGCTCCGCGGGGCGTCGGTTCGCGCCGAGGGTGGGCGGGGATCGGTGGTACCCGACTCGGAAGTGGTCGCGGGGCGCTCGCTGACGGTCACCGAGGCGAGCGGGAGCGATGCGATCGCGGTGATCACGCCGGATCTGGCGGCGCTCCTCTCCGCGGACTCGGTTGCCGTCGGGAAGACCATTCGCTTGGCCGGTGTGGAGTTCACGGTCATTGGTGTGGCAGGAGAGCCCGGGAAGGAGGAGAAGCAGTTGGGCGTGCAGGTGCCCTTGGGCGCCTACCCCAGCGCCGTCCCGACCACGATGCAACGCCCCGCGATGATCGCGGGCAACGCCGCGAGCATTGACGACATGCCGACCGCGGTCACTACGGCCAAGGCGTGGGCGACGCGGATTGGTGGCGACGGCCTTGAGGTGAGCAATCG